>JADFXK010000240.1 GCA_015233625.1 Deltaproteobacteria bacterium
CTCGACGAGGGACATCTTTCGGACCATGTCCTGGATGGACTGGCTATCCAGGGTTGGGGCCACGGGCAGGACAAATTGAAGTTCTGGTTGACCTTTGGCCATGATGGCCGCGGCCTCCAACATGGCCGGCAAAATCAGCGACACCTCGCCCCGTCGACTACCAGGCAACAGGGCAACCAATGGACGGGACGGGTCTAAACCCAAGGCGGTAGTAACTGTTGATTTTTCGGGCGGCTCACCCAAGGCGTCCAGCAGGGGGTGGCCGACAAACGTGGCTGGGACGCCGGCCCGGGAGTAAAATGCCGGCTCAAAGGGGAGGATGACGGCCAGGTGGTCTACCAACCGGGCGATGGTTCTGACTCGGCCGCGACGCCACGCCCAGACCTGGGGGCTGATATAGTAAAAAACCTTGATACCCCGCGCTTTGGCGGCCCGGGCCAGGGCCAGGTTGAAGTCGGGAAAGTCGATCAATATCAACAAATCCGGCCGCGGCGTTGAATCCATGCGCCGGATCATCCGTCTAAAGATTTTATACAGCGAGGTTGCTTTAGGGAATATCTCCTGGAAGCCCATTACCGCCAAATCGTGGGTCTGCGCGACCAGGCGGACTCCGACCGAGGCCAACTGGGTCCCGCCGATACCCTCAAAATAGATGTCTTCCTGGCATTTAGTCTGGATCGACCTGACCAGATTGGCGCCATGGAGGTCTCCGGAGGCCTCCCCGGCCACGATTAAGATTCTCTTCATAAGATATTATCCTCAACTTTTGTTCGCCTGAAATCGAAAATCCTGCATTTTCCGTTTATCCGTTCAATAGAGGCACCCCGTCGGAGCCTCGCTCCCAGGTAACCCGTCTCACCGGACTCCAATCCAAATGGCTCTTCTTGGCTATAGCACAATCCGATCAGGAGGGCAACCAATCGGCCATGCTGGAGATGACCAGGCGTTCCGCCTCATTGTCCGACCGTGAATTCCACTGAATAACGATGATGTTTGTCGGAGCCGGCACAAGCGGGTATCCTGGTTCATCATAGACAGCATGAAATGCGGATGACCACAGGGCAGTCCTGATCAGACCGAGGAGGTGGCCAGGGAATAAAATTGACACCATTAGATTTCCGAGATATATGTTAGATTAGTCGGAATGTATCCCATGATGCCTTGTCAATAGTGGGCATCACCACTCACCCTGGTACTACCCAGAATCAATAAAAAAGTCAGCCATGAATCGGCGCCGCTCCACCCAGACCCAGCCCGAAGAGCGCTGCGTATGACGGTTCGAGACACGTATCTTCGCATTATCATAAAGACCCGGAGGAAAACCGCTATGGAAAAACCAGGCACTCGCGGTTCTGACGAAGCATTTTATCGGCTGGTCAAGGCCGCGGGTGAAGCTATTTTAAAATTACTGGGAGTGGCGCCGGGGCTCCGATATGATATCCACGCCGACACCCTGAAGGCCAAAAGAGTCTCTCCCGATATTGTGGCTATTCCCTCGACAGGCGACGGTAACACTGTTATAATGGAATTTCAGGGGTACCATGATCCCTTTATCCGGTTTCGGGTTACGGCTTCGATGGTCCTTTATTGCAGTCAAGAGAAAAGGGTGCCGGCCATCCTTCCGGCCATCATCTTTACCGAGCGGTCTATCGAACAATCCGCCTTGCCGCTTGAGATTTCAGATATAAGCGGTCAATATCAGGTCCGGGGCCGGTTTAAAGAGGTCGTCTTGGAAGATTATACCGAAGAGCAGCTTTTATCTCTTGATCCCCACCTGGTGGTGCTGGCTCCGTATACGCTGCCAACGAACATGGCCAAGGATGACCTGGGCCGGAAGGTGCGCGGCTGGGGAGACCTGGTCCGGGAACTTTATCCCCAGGAGCAATCCCACGACCAGATCGATCTCCTGGCCTTGTTTTTGCTCAATAGATTTCGCCAGTTAACCAGAGAGGAGGTTGTGGCCATGTTAAATTTCGATTTAGCTGATACGGCCGCCGGTCAAGCTCTTATTAACATGGGTCGCCAGGAAGGTCGCCAGGAAGGTCGCCAGGAAGGTCGCCAGGAAGGTCGCCAGGAAGGCATCCACCAGGGCCTACTGGACGACGCTCGGGAGGCGGTGCTGGATGTTCTGGAGTCCCGTTTTCTCGTAGTACCTTTACCGCTAGCCGCCTTGATCAACCAGTTAGACGATCCGGTCACCTTAAGGGCACTGCGGAAGCGGGCGGCCACGGTCAGTTCCATAGAAGACTTTAGGGAAGGCATGGAACAAATCAGAGGGAACTAGCTCTTCTTGTGGACCGTCCCTGACCCTACTGCTGTTAATTTAGGACCATGTGGCTGATATTCAGCATTATGGTGACGGCCAGGCTGACGGCGAAATCCAGTTGGACGTCCTCATGGCCTGAGCCATGATTAAGCTGATTAGCTGTTTGTCTATATAGACTCCATCTAATCGCGTAGTCCCGGTTCAGACGGTAGGCTTGTCCGGGGTATGGCCTCCTTGGCTGAGCGGTCCGGGTTTTGCATGCTATAATCATGATGATGATCTTTGAGGTCGGTTAACCCCGGTAGGCATTATTTTCCTGCCCCCGGCCCGCGGTTATCGGCGGCGGAATCGGCCGGGATTAAGATTCCGGATTAGTGAACGTTAAGGTGGTGCGGCAACCCGTCTGTAATTAAGGCAAAAGCGGCGGGGCGGCGGCGGGATTTGGGAAGACCTCATCGGCAGGTGACGCAATTTTGGCGGTTGGCATTAAACTTGCTTTATAGTCGAGTAACCGAGTGGCCGTTGGAAATGGCATTATCGTTGAAACAGGAATAAAAACCATACGGCAGCAAGTTTTATCTTCAACTTGGCTAAAGTTTATGTTATCTCTTGCCGATAAAGATATCAAACATGAGGCAAAGGAGATTATCCAATGCAGATAAATGGACCAAAATCTCTAGACGTTCAACAGACCAATCTTTCGCCGACGGCTGATGAGTTGGATAAAAAACTCAGAGGCAAGAAGGCAGGAGTGCAGTCTGGAGCCACGGAGACCGTCCATCTTTCCTCAAGGGCAAGAGATATCAATAAAGTTAGAGACACCTTAAAGACCGTTCCGGATGTCCGGACGGATGTGGTGGCTCGGCTAAAGGATTCTATTGCCCAAGGAACCTATCAGGTTTCCGGGGAAAAGGTGGCGGAAAAAATGATCACCGAACACCTCGCCGACTTAATGGCGTAAGGTAAGGCATTTTTTCGGCTGCTACCTTGCCCGTGGGCAGAGGTAGGTGATCAACGTGAAATCCGTGATTATTGATCTCCAGGAAATTATTTCCGAGGAGATAAGACTCAACCGGACCCTCTTGTCGGCATTAGCCGATGAAAAAGAAGCCATTGCGGCCTTCTCTTTAGAAGGTATCAACCAAGCTACGGCTACCAAAGAGGGTATCGTAAGCAGTATCCACTCCTTAGAAGAGCGGCGCCAGTCTCTGGTGTCGCGCCTAGCCGAGCGACTCCAGCTTGACCCGGGACAGTTGACCCTGGCCAGGCTGGCGCGACTTGTCAAAAATCCGTATGCGGATGAACTGGAAAAAAGCCTGCTCGAACTACGGGAACTAATCCGTCAAATCGACGAGGCCAACCGGGAAAACGCGTATTATATCCAGTTCACCCTAGGGTTCATCTCCGACTCCATCTCCATGATCCAAAGCACGGTCGCCCCGCGCGCCACGTACAGCGCTGTGGGGAAAGTGTCTCACTTGAAACTGAGCGGTCGTATGCTCAGAAGAGAGGTGTGACATGGCCAATATGTACTCTATCCTGAATATCGCCCAGAATGCCCTGTTCACCCAGCAGACCGCGTTACAGGTCACTGGACACAACATCGCGAATGTTAATACCCCAGGTTTCTCTCGGCAAAGGGCGACTCTTCAAACTTCTATTCCGGAGACCTCTGCGGTTGGACCAATTGGGTCAGGAGTGCAGGCCTATAACGTCGAACGAGTGATGGATCAGTTCATCGATAAGCAAATCTATCAGCAGACTAGTCAGCACTCCCTGTTTGACTCCAAGAGCACTTCCTTTACCCAATTGGATACCATCTTCAATGAGGCAAGTGGCCAAGGTTTGGATAAGTCCATGACGGATTTTTGGAACTCCTGGCAGGATCTGACCAATAATCCGGGTGGGACATCGGAGAGAACCGTCGTCCAGACCAAGAGCAACGCCCTGGCCACCGCCTTTCAAACGACTTACCAGGGGTTAGAGCAGCAAAGGGTCGATGCTGAGAACCGGATTAAGCAAACAGCCTCGGATGTTAATTCTATCGGCAAACAACTGGCCGACTTGAATACAAAAATAGTGCAGACTGAAAGTAGCGGACATGACGCCAACGATCTTCGCGATCAACAGAGGGATTTGCTTAATAAATTGGCCGGGGATATTGATTTCACAGCCTTTGAAGACAAGGATAAACAATTGACGGTCTTGGTCTCCGGTGATGCTCCGCTGGTGTCCAAAAGCACCACCTGGCAACTTACGACCCAAGATGACCCGGCTAACAACCATTTTTCCAAATTGCTCATTACGGATAATAGCGGTACCAAGTTTGACATCACCAAGCAGGTTACCGGTGGGGCCCTGAAAGGGTATCTGGATGCGAGAGATGTGGACGTCCCGCAGGCTATGGACACGCTAGACAAAACGGCTGCGTCCATTATTAATGAAGTCAACCGGCTTCATGTGAACGGCTACGGTTTGGACGGATCGACGAACAACAATTTTTTCAAAACCATTACGCCGGTGGTCAATCCGGAGCAAAACAACCAGGGCGGAGCCATAATCATCAAGGCCGCCGTGCAGGATGTTCGAAAGGTCACTAACGACGATTATCAAGTTAAGTTTGTCACCGCCGATAAATTTGATATTTATGATACTACAACTTCGGAATATCGGTATGACATTGGAACGAAAAACGACGGACTGGTATTTAACGAGGGTGCCGCAGCAATTAAGGTCACCTTAGATCACGGGACATACAACGGGCAAGATCTGGCTAAGGAAATTCAGACGCAATTAAATAACAATTCACCGAACAAGCAGACCTATCAGGTGAGTTATGACGCCACCACCCGACACTTTACCTTCTCCAGCGACAAGCAGAATCAACAAAACCTGGTCCTCGGAATGGGCAATGACGCGTCGACCGCAGGGAGTATCTTGGGGTTCGATAGCAGCTCGGATGTCACGGTGGCGCCCGCTTCTTCCGCCGACAGCCCTAAGATAGCCGGACATTACGACTACAGTTCCGGTGATCCCATAACCTTTGACGGCATGAGCGTAGTGGTCAAAAATGATACCAGTTCTCCCTTAGGTGGCGATGTGTTCGATGTCAGTGGGACCAAGGAAGCTGCCAAGTACATGGCCTTAGATGATAGCGTCGCCGCGGATACCAATAAAATCGCGGCTGCAGCCCCGGACCCGAGTCAACTGCCACCGGATTCGGCGATATTACAGGGTGATGGGAATAACGCCAACAACATATCCAAGTTACAAACCAGCTACTTGATGGCCCAAGGGACCCAGACCATTTCCGCCTTTTATGATGGATTGGTGGCCAAGGTTGGGGCGATGGTTCAAGACAATACTAGTCAGGCCACTCAAACCAATTTTGTCTTAACCCAATTGCAAACGCAGCGCGAATCTGTCTCGGGCGTAAATTTAGATGAAGAAATGACCAGCCTGATGAAGTTCCAACAAGCCTATAATGCCGCGGCCAAGATGGTCACAACCGTTGGCGCGATGCTGGATACATTACTTAAAATGTAAATCGGCTGCTACAACGAGGCGACTGGATTTTTCACACCAAACAACATGCGATGTTCTGTTCAAAAAGGGGTTTGAGCCATGAGAATAAGCACCAACATGGTTTTCAACAGCATAATCGACAACCTGATGGTCGGGTCTAAACAACTTCTAGATAAGCAAGAGGTCGTCAATACCAACAAACGCATCAATCGACCTTCAGATGACCCAGTAGGTATGGCCCAGACCCTGAACTGCAATCAGGTCATTTCCAGCTCTGTCCAATATCAGCGCAATATTACTCAGGCCACTTCCTGGCTTGATCAGAGCGACACCTCCTTTCGAAACATCAGCCAGGAACTGCAACTGGCCCAGACCATCGCCGTCAACCAATCCAATGTTACGGCCAGTGCGGACAGCCGGTCCGCTTCGGTCGACCAGGTGACCGGGGTGATCAATTCCATCAACGACTTGATCAACGGCAAATTGGGCGACCGGTATATGTTCAGTGGAAAAAGCGTCAAGACCCAGGCCTACAGTATCTATAATAAGGGTATGGAGTATAACGGCGACTGGGGAAGCCTGAGCATGAATATTTCATCGAATATCAAGACCACGGTCAACACCGTCGGAGCCAGCGCTTTCCCCACCTCGGTGACGGATTTGGGCGAAGCGGCTAACTTGTCTCCCGATGTGGTGCCGGTTACGCGCGGCTTTGGAAGTTCTCTCTCAGCCGTGGACTCAGGTTTTGATTTTGTGACCGGGACCAATGATCAGATGGCGTTCACTGAGACTGTCGCCGGTCAAGGCGGTAACCCGCCACAAGTTTATAAACATACCGTCAGCTTGACTGATCCGGCTCTGGGTGGGACCCTGGTGTCCGGCCAAACTTATGACGGCAAGGCCG
>JADFXK010000241.1 GCA_015233625.1 Deltaproteobacteria bacterium
CTCCACCGCTTTGACGATAATCTCCTCCATGGCCGGCCCCTTGACCAGAGCCTGGATTAGAGTAATGGCCACCGAAGACTCGGTTTGGGACAACCCGCTCTGGGTAATCGTCACCCGGACCGCAGCCCGGTCAATAGCCTCAATGACACCGTCGAACTCTTGTCCCAGGCCGTTGACCAGCACCACCTCATCCCCGACCCGGAGGCGCAACACCCGGCTTATGTGATGGGCCTCCGGCCCAGAGAGAATCACCTCGTCCTGACTACGGGTTATATCCTCAACCATGAACCGTTTTTTAGCCATTTACTGTATCCAGCTTATTTCTTATTCGCGTCTTTATTTTTATCCTTGTCCTTATCCTTGCTTTTGAAATCGAAATCGTAACCCCACAAGACATCCACACCCGCGGTCTTTTCGTTGCCCACTTGGGTCTCCACGCTCAGGTGGCGATTGACTTCATAAGTCACTTCAACCTGGTGAAGTTGGTCGGTCTGGAATCCCTGGCGGTAGGTGATAAAGACATCCGGAGCCACATATTTGCCCACAGCCACTGAGCCTTTGCTAATGTCTCCCCCCCCTGCATCAATGGAAAACCGGTCTACCTTGACCGTACCCGCTAAAAGCTCCTTCAATTCGGAAGCCGCCATTTGTCCGGTCAGGCTCAGAGCAGCTTTATCGGCAGTAAAGGCTTGTTGATCTTTTAAAGAGCTGGCCGGAGCCCCATAAACCAAATAGGAAATAATATCTGTCCGATCCAGTTGAGGCGAGCTGTCGAAAGTCAAGAGCATTTTCGTAGCGGTGCCGCTGATTTTAGCGATGATGTCCACAGCGCTGATTCGGGTGACGGCCTGGATATTCAGATTTGGAATCGGTTCGGGGAGTCCGATAAATGCCACCTCTCCTTCGGTAATCTTAAAATCTTTTCCCTGGAAAACGTAAGAGCCCCGGACGGTCCGGAGGGTTCCCAACAGAATGAAAGGTTTTCCCGGATCCTTGGTAATGGCCACCTGGCCGGCGATCTCAGAATCCAACCCCTGCCCCTTAACCCAGGCATTCTTGGGGATAATCACATTCACGTTGGCGACCATTGGGTCCAGCCAGGTCAGGGTGGCAGAGTCACCTTCCTGGTAAGTGATCAGGCCGTTCCGGTTGGTTTGATTGCCCACCACCTGAATTTCCGACGGACCGGTATCCGTCAGCTTGTCAAGATTCAACTGTCCCTCCGAGATAGTCAAACGGCCCGACAATTTGGGGGCGGTAAAATCCCCGGATAGAGTCAGGTCAGGTTGCACCCGGGCAGATATGGCTTTATGGTAGGGGATGTAAAAATTCTTCCCGGTCAGCTTCCCTTCCAATCCGGCCAACTTCCAGCCGTTCAGTTTGGCCTGTCCGGTCAGCTCCAGACTGCCCTCCTTATCCCCTTGGAGCAGCACCCGGTTAATTACAATCTTGTCCGATGAAAAGCCGAGATCAGCGGATAATCCTTTGTAGGCCAGGCCCAGACTTCGGAGATTAAGAAAACCATTCTTCACGGTCAGCCCTCCGGCCAGTCGGGGCGCAGTCAGGTCACCGGTCGCCTTGGCTGTGGCGTCCACCACTCCGTCAAACTCTACGCCCGGCTTCTTGGGAATAGGCAGATCCGACAACTTCAAGCCCCTGGTCTTCAAGTCCACGTCCATGCTTCCAGGGATGAACTCAAAGGGGACCAGGGACAGGTTCATCCCGGTTTGACCGGCCAAGTCCAGGATGCTCTTGTCCCGCGACCGTAACTCGGCGGTGATGGTCGCTTTTCTTTCGGCATACTTGACTGACGCTTCCAAATCGGAGAAGGACAGATTATATCCGGTCACATGCTTGACGGCCATTTTACCGGAAACGACCGGGTCGCGAAGTGTTCCGGACAGAGCCAACGCCGCGGTGACCCGGCCACCTACCGGCGTCTTGCTCGGAAGCAACCAGGCCCATTGCCGCATGTCCACATCATCAACGGCGAGGTTCACGGTCTGATGGCCGGCCCCATGAGTGAATCGAAACGGGATCAATGATAATGACACTTCGGCTTGCCCGGTCAGGTCCAGCATCTTCTTCTTTTGCTGAGCCACCGTGAGGCTGACCTCGGCTTTGGCCCCGGCATAGCTCACCCTGGTTTCCAGGTCCGAAACGGGTAAGTTGTAGCCCGATCCGTTTTTGACCGTAAGCTGACCTTTGAGCACCGGATCCCGGGGTGTTCCGGAAAAACTCACCTGCCCTGACACCAGGCCGTTAATCTGGGCCTTAGCCGGAAACAGCCCGGACAACTGGCGCAGGTCAACGTCGTACAGGGTTAGATTTGCGGTCTGGTCACCCCCCTTGACCGAGAATGCCCAGGGCCGCAGCGACAGGTTGGCACCCAGACGGCCGGTTAGATCCAAACGTTTCTTGTTTTGCTGAGACAAGGCCGCACTGATCTCGGCCCGA
This sequence comes from Deltaproteobacteria bacterium, assembly GCA_015233625.1. GTDB lineage: Bacteria > Desulfobacterota > JADFXK01 > JADFXK01 > JADFXK01 > JADFXK01. The sequence continues at coordinate 2,458 of JADFXK010000241.1, forward strand.
GATCCAGAATAATTACCAGAATAATTAATCGTCGCGTTCAAATCGGAAAAGGAGAAGTTGTAACCCGAACCGTTCTTGATAGTCACCCGGCTCTTAAGAATCGGCTCATGGGCCGTTCCGGACAAGTTGACGTCGGCCGCGACCAGCCCCGTCACCGGCGTCTTCGGGGACCATAACCAGGACAGTTGACCTAAATCCATTCCGGCCAGCGACAGGTTCAAGGACTGATGTCCATTAAAGGCCAGACGTCCAGCCGCGGTTAGATGCGCCTTATTCGAAACCATGGCGCAAGAAGAGATGGCCACCTCCTCCGGAGTCAGGGTAAATCGAACCGGACCCTTATTCTGGAGGGTCAGGCTTGGGGTGGTTATCTTCAAGTTATTAAGGGCCACCTTCTTCAGGTTTTGCGACCAGTCCACCACTTCTCCGGCCACGGCCAGTTCGTCAGTCCGGGCGTGTTTCAGGGCCAGATCAAACCGGGCATTATTGGACGCCAGGTTGGTTTTTAACCGCATCCGGGAAAATTGATTCTCGGCCACCTGTAACCCGTCCAGGTCCAGAGCGGCCACGGCCTGCATATCCGCCAGGGACCCAAACGAACCTTGCCAGTTACCCTGCAGGTTGAGTTTTTGGGCCGCCATCCGGTCATACTTGAGGCCGGTCCCTTTGGCCGTCAGGGTGATGGTCGGCCGGTCCAACTTGCCTTTGATTTCTCCCGATAAACTCAGCCCACCAGCCAGTCCCGCGGCGGCTGGGAGTTGGGGAATCAGGGCCGCCAGCTTCTTCAAATCCGGCACGGTAATATCTGCTTGCGCCTGGCCGGATCTGTCCTGGTACCCAGCCGTTCCTTTGAGGGACAGACGGCCCAGTCCGGTGTCCAGATCCAGTGACTTCAGCACCAACCGCTGGTCGGCCCAGGCCGCATCCACCCGACCCTGAGCGATATCTACGTCTAAAACCCGGGACGGTCGCAGCCGAACCATGAACCTGGCCGCGGCTTTGGTCCAATCCAGGGCCGGAGAGGCGGTCATCTCCCCATCCAGATCCAGGTTGACCCGGCCTTGAACTCGCGGGGGTAACCCGAATTCGCTTAGATTCAACTCGCGGATCGCCGCGTTTAGCTTGAAATTTTTGGGGGTGCCTGAAGTCAGAAGGTTGGCTCCAGTCCCTTTCAGATCCAATTTACCGGCGGCCGAAACCAATCGGACCTCCTCTAAATTCAAGTCATCGTTATTCATGGCCAGCTTAATTGAACCATTCTTGATACTGTAGCCGTTGAGCTGGGACGGAGCCAGGGTAACCGTCACCCGACCAGCCCTCCCCGGCTGCCCTAGTTTCGTCCCTTCGATGACCAAATCGGCGTTTAGTTCACCGGCCAGCTTGGTCGCGGCCAGGGCCGGGATATCGGCCGGATTCAAATGCCGAAGAGTCAGAGATGTGTTCATCCCGAAGCGGTCGGAGCCAACCAAGACCAGTTCGCCTTGAGACTTGATCTCTTGCTGGTCCAGCTTGAGTTCCACCTGATGCTGCAGCCGACTCAGCGGCCCTTTGGCCTGGATGGACCCAGAGACCACTCCCCGGTCCAGGGATTTGACAGTCAGCACCCGGCCCAATTCGGGTAAGGACAAAGTCTTGATGGCGACATTCACGTCCAGTTCCGGGTCACCTGGGCGTAACTTCAAGTTTCCCTTTAAGGTAATATTAGAATTTCCAGATAAAACCTGAAGTTGTTTTACATCAATCGTGCCTGAGTCAGGATCATATGTCATAATTCCCTTGAGGTTGGTCAAGGCTATCTGGGGCCGATCCAGGGTGAGCTCGGCCTCTCCGACTGTGAGCGACACGGTTTGGCCCAAATTCAACCCGCCAGTCAACCTGGAAATACGGCATTCCCGGGTCTCCCGGCCACCTGCCTCCTGTCGGATGAGCGTTACTTTGGAATCAAAGATTGAGACCTGCCCCAGCAGAAGATGATGGGAGGCGAAAAAATTACTTTTCGGTGTCTGGTCGTGCTTTTTCGGCGCCAATGCGGCCACATTCCAGGTCCCATCAGCCGTCTGGGTCAAGTTCAGGTTCAGACCTTCCAGCTTGACTTCTTGAATCGGGATGATTCCGGTCAGCAACAGCGGGCCGACGTAGCGGGCGCTAAGGCGATCAGCTTTGATGATCGAACCATCCAGGCCGGTCAACCTGACCTGGTCGATGGTCAGTCCAAAAAGCAAGTCGCCGGATATTTTGCCCACTTCGAGCCGACCCTGGATGGAATTATTAACCGCGTCCAGGGCTGTGGTTTTGATCTTATCCCGGACGGCATCCAGGCTGAGCAACCACCAGGCGCCGAAAATCAAAATCACCCCGGTCATCACCAGATAGACCGCCACGCGGCCGATGAGCCGGCCGATTTTTCGCTGCGACCGGGCTGGTTCCGGTGGGGAAGCCTCCGGTTGGCCCGCAGAAGATTCTTTATCATTTCCGGGATCAGCCTTCAAGATCATTGAAATCCTCTATTCGGAGAGAAAGCATCATCTGGATCCAGACAAATTTTAGAACGCCTGGCCGATACTAAAATGGATCTTCCAGGGATCGTCGAGTTGCTTATTGGGATCAGCCTGCGGCCCTAAGTCTTCGAGCGTCGGTGGGTTTACTTTCCAGCCAAAGTCGATCCGAACCGGTCCCACAATGGTGTCGTATCGGAGACCGGTACCCACACTGTAGCGTAAGTCACCCAAGTTGTACCGGAGAGAGTCTTTGTCCACCAGGCCCATGTCCCAAAAGACGACGCCCGATATCTCTCTATAAATGGGAAACCTTATTTCCAGGTTCCCGTCAAACGAGGACAGCCCGCCGACTGGGTTACCATTCCGGTCAAGCGGTCCCAGCTTCTGATAGTCGTAGCCGCGGACGGTATTGGCTCCGCCCAGGAAGAGTCGTTTGAAGATAGGAATATCCGGAGAGCCTTCAGTCCTCTGAATTGTCCGGAAACGAACCCGGCTGGCCAGGACCAAGCGGTGAGGCAAGGGCTGATACTGTTTCAGTTCCAGGGTCGGGAAACAGTAGCTTAGTTCAGAACCGAGAGCCACCATGGCTTGTTCGACCGAGGCTGAGACCACCGAGCCTTTAGTCGGATTCAGTTGATTGTCCGTGGTGTCCCGTTTCACGCCAAGCTGTAAAGAGGACACAAAATAGTTCTGCCCGGTGGCTATCCGGTCAAAGTCATCCGGATCAGCAATGGAGATATCCTGGGGCCGGTTGATCTCCAGGCTGTATCCAGGGGTGACGGTCCAGTAGGGACTGAAAACGCGATCCACGAAGGCCCTGGCGAAGATCTTCTGGTTGGTGTAGGAATCGAGCTTCTCTCGTTCGTACCCGGTCTGGGCATGAAAAGTATTCTGGGCGTCCCAAAAATAGGGCTGGTTGTAATCGGCCTGGGCATTCTCCAGGAGATCCGAACGCCTGGCCGTCAGGCTAAGATTGCCGGCCCACCCCAGGATATTTCGATAGGTGTAAGTTCCCCTGACGCGAAAACCGTCTTCATTGCCATACCCCACACCCACCTTGGCGCTTTGCTGTTTATGCGGTTTAACCTCCACCGACATGGGCACCTGGTCGGACCCGGCAGACGGGGCACCGGGCTTTATAATGGCTGCGCCAAAGACATTCATGTTGACCAGGTTGCGCTGGCTCTTTTCTACCTTATCCGAGGAATAGACCTCCCCTGGTTTAAAGGCCATAGCCCGCTGGATAACCACGTCGTTAACGTATCCGTCGTTTCCGGATACGGTTATGGGACCAAACGAGCATTTCGGCCCAGGATCCACTTCAAAATTAACCTTAGCCTGATTTTCGTTGGTATCCACCAGTACCCGCCCGGTAAGTTTGGCCAGCGGCCGCCCGGTGTTCCCCAGATGACTCAGAATGATCTTTTTGGCTTCACGATATTTGGCCAACTCCAGGATGTGCCCGGTTTTGAGGGGCAATAAACCTATGACGGCCTGCTCAGAAGTCTCGGACACCTTTGCCTTCATTTTAAAATCAATGGACTTAATGATCACCGGAGGGCCTTCGGTCACATGAAAGGCCACCTTTATTCCAGATTCAATCGGGTCGGTTTGAGGAAAGGGGTCGCTGGAAATATCATCAGACGCCGACTGCACTTGAACCGGGTTTTTCCTGCGGTCGAGTCCTTCCACCTTGTAGGTGCATTCAGTTCGATAATAACCCCGCTC
>JADFXK010000242.1:0-1247 GCA_015233625.1 Deltaproteobacteria bacterium
CGGGGATGTTCTCCGCCTTTATCCCCCGATTGGCCAGTTCCTTATAAAAGGGGACATTGGAATCGCCATTGATGGTCGAGATGACGGCCGTCCGCTTGGCTGCGGAAAAATCCTTGATACTGGTGACGATGGTTTGATAATCGCTGTGGCCGAAAGGGGTGTAGGTCTCCATAATATCGGCGTCGGTGCTGCCCTTGGCATGGAGGAAGGCGCGTAGTATCTTATTGGTGGTGCGGGGATAGACGTAATCCGTACCCAGCAGGACAAAGCGTTTGGCCCCGCCGCCTTCTTTACTCATCAGGTATTCCACGGCCGGAATGGCCTGCTGATTGGGCGCGGCGCCGGTATAGAACACATTGTAGGAGGATTCCTCACCTTCATATTGGACGGGATAAAACAACAGCCCGTTCAACTCTTCAAATACCGGCAAGACGGACTTTCGGGAGACTGACGTCCAGCAGCCGAAGACCGCGGCGACTTTGTGTTTATCAATGAGTTCTCGGGCTTTTTCGGCAAACAGAGGCCAGTTGGAGGCGGGATCGACCACCACCGGTTCAATCTTCTTGCCCAGCAGGCCGCCATGTTGATTGATTTCTTCGAAGGTCATCAAGGCGACGTCCTTAAGAGAGGTTTCGCTGATGGCCATGGTTCCGGAAAGCGAATGGAGAATCCCCACCTTTATCGTGTCCGCTGCCCCAGCGGCCTGGATGGCGGGGCCGGCCAGTAATAGCATCGACATAGTGATTAAAACGAAAATCGACAGGAGATGTTTTCGGGTCATGTATCTTTCCTCCATGGTTGGTAATGATCTAAAAACATACATTATTTTAGAGTCAGGGCTCGGCCGCGGGTCTTTATTGGCAACACTAGATTATCGCGTCATGGACTTAAGTGGGCCGTAATCCTGATAGATCAGCTAGATGTTCTCAAAGACGCCGTTTTCCCGTACGAACATGGTTCGATTGCGGTTCATCATTTTGATCGTTGTTCAAGAAATAAGGCTGATACTGTTTCAAGGGTAGGAGGTTAACGTTATCCCGGGATGCACCATTCTTTTATTACAAGACATTACAAGAATTGTGCCAGCCTTGATCGTTATATCCAACACGCTAAGTTATAACGATAATCTCTAAGGCCATGATGCGCGGCAAAAGGGATTGGCCGCCCCTTGCTGACAATAATGTCGTGCCCTAAGGTGGAAGTAACGAAAATGTATGAATTGCGGTCGTTGGATGTGCAGGGGGGAG
>JADFXK010000242.1:1271-6649 GCA_015233625.1 Deltaproteobacteria bacterium
TTCGCGGTTCTGCGGGATTCGGGGACTTCAAATGAACCAGAACGGTAAGGTACGGCGGGGAAAATTTGTTATGGATGGCGGAGCGTCTAACCCTTGCGGAGGCGAACCAGGATAGCCCTTCAGAGCTTATTAGGAATCAGCCATTCTAAAAAAGTATCAAGCTGTTGCCCTGACTCTGAAGATATCTTGTCTTGACTTATGGTGGAGCTTTCAATCAACTCACCTTCGGAGAGAGTTAGTCGTGGCAAACCAACTCTCTCCGGAGGCCTACCTTTATCGGGTCTGATCACTTAAGATTAATGACTTGAATCCCATTTTCGATCCGCTTTAGACAATGTACTTGCCGGCTTCAGATATCTCGGCCGCAATGGCCTGTCTGAGTCCGATGAGATCGATGGGCGTGTACTGGACCAGCTTGTGCAGGGCCGACTGCAGGGCGGTTAGCTCTGGGCCATTGGCCAGGGCAAAGAGCACTTCTCCGGCGATGACTTCCAGTCTGGGCAGGGTGGCGTAGATAAAGGCTTGGGCCAGATTGGTGATCCGTTTGGCCCCGTCTTCGCCGTCTCGGGTCAGGGCTTTTTGGGCCCGCAACCAGGAACTCTCCATGCCGAAAACCGCGATGGTCAGATCGGCCAGCCGTCCCAGGATTTCCTGTTGCTTGAGCAGCTTTTGACCCAGCTTTTCCCAGGCTGTGCCTAAGACCAAGAGAAAAATGTCCCGGGCGGCCTGAACCAGGTCACCGGCGTTCTCCCCGACCGCGACCTCGGATTCGAGTCGATGCCTCAACTGGGCCACGGCATCCATGAGCGGTAGATCCCCTTTGCCGGATTTGCGGATGAGCAGGGTCGGAATCAGGACGCGATTGATCTCGTTGGTGCCTTCAAATATCCGATAGACCCGGGCGTCTCGATAGAGTCTTTCTATGGGATACTCGGCAATCACGCCATAACCGCCGTGAATCTGGACCCCCTCATCCACCAGGTGGGCCAGCATTTCGGTGGCGAACACCTTGTTCAGCGAACACTCCAGGGCGTATTCTTCGATAGCCTGGGCGGCCACGCGTCCTCCATCCGGCCCGGTGGTGTCTACGCTGTGCATGATGTCCTCGATCAATCCGCCGGTCCGGTAGAGCATACTTTCCGCGACATAGATCCGAGTGGCCATCTCGGCCAGTTTTTCCTTGATCAAGCCGAACTCAGCGATGGGAACGTTGAACTGTCTCCGCTCGTTGGCGTAACCGGCGGAAAGCTCCAAAGCAAATTTAGCGTTGCCCACGGCGTTGCCGGCCAGCTTATAACGGCCCAGGTTCAAGATATTGAAGGCCACCACATGCCCGCGGCCGATTTCGAAGAGCAGGTTTTCAACCGGAACCTTGACGTCCTCCAGGACGACCGTCCGGGTGGACGAACCCTTGATCCCCATCTTCTTCTCTTCGAGTCCCAGAGATAGCCCCTCGGAGTTGCCGTCGACGATAAAGGTACTGAATTTGTCCCCGTCTATCTTGGCGTAAATGATAAATATATCGGCCATACCGGCATTGGTGATGAACTGCTTGGCCCCATTCAGGATATAATGTTTACCGTCCGGGCTCAAGACAGCCTTGGTTTTAATCGACAGGGCATCGGACCCGGCTCCCGGTTCCGTCAGGGCATAGGCCCCGATCAGTTCGCCAGTGACAATACCAGGGAGATACCTGCTCTTCTGGTCATGATTGCCGAAAAATACGATGGGCAGGCTGCCGATGCCGGTCTGACCTCCCTGGGTCATGGCAAACGAGCCGGCTCGGCCCATTCCTTCGGCCAGGATGGTGGAGCTAATTTTGTCCATGGCCATGCCGTCGTATTGTTCCGGGATCTCGGCCCCCAACAGCCCCAGCTCGCCGGCCTCCCCCAGCAGTTCCCGGATCAGGCCTTCCCGCTGGGATTCCAGCTCATCGATCCTGGTTAAGACCCGGTCATTCACAAAGCGTGAGACGGTCGTTTCAATCATCCGGTGTTCTTCTGTGAAATCTTCAGGGGTAAAGACACTTTTGGGGTCGGTCGATTGGACGAGAAAACTCCCCCCTTTGGGTAATTCAGACATCGGCTCTCCTCTCGTTCGGAACTCTTCTATTTGTGAAGGTGGATTTGCATTTTTCCACAAAAGATTTCAGGCCTTGTTGAGCTTACGCACCAGCAAAGGCCGTGACGGAGTTGTTGTTCGTTGCTCCCTATACATGGCGGTATTGATCCGGCATTACTTTATGAACGGTGTGGTTATGGGCAGAACCTGTCTCCCAAAATGGGCATTAAGAGACATGGCTCCGGCCAGATAGATGGCCAGACTTCCGGCAATGAACAGACTAGAGGCTCCGGTCTTGGCAATAGCGCCTCTCCCCAAGGTGATGCCAAAATCAAGAGACACGAGGCAGGCCAGGGCGACACACAGGAACAAGCCAAGAATGAACAGGATCTTCGGGCTTTTTAGGAAGCAGGGCAGCATAATATAGATCCACAAGGATATGGCCAGCCACAACCATCCTTCGATGGACGCGTCAAAAGGCATTCCAGCCCGATGGAGAAAATACTTGGCGCCTACACTCAAAGCTCCCGTTAGCATAAAAATGCAAGAAAATACAAGAAATACATTAGCTCCGGGCAAATTTTTGTCTCTGAATTCAATGATGGCCACGACAAGTTGGACAAATAAACCACCAATCACCCAGGCGGCCAATATGGGTGCGGCATCGTGCGAAACAGCGCCGGACAAGAGTGCGCCAAAGCCAAAGCAGGCCATGGCCAAGGCACCTAAACCGGCCGGAAGAGGATTGGAAAACAAATGTTCCTGACCGGACAAAATATTACCTCATAGTTTTCGTTGCTGTGGCGCGTGCCGCTATTAGCCGTCTGCCCAGGCGAATGATCCTGACGACAGTGGCCGAGAAAAAAATCGTGATGGATTCTTCAGGGCAAAGGAAGTTCAGCCGAATATTTATTTCTTAGCTTATACTTAAGTAGCTTGCCGCTGGAACTCATGGGGAGCGAGTCCACAAACAAGACTTTCTTGGGAACCTTGTATCCGGCGATTTCCTTCTTGCAGAATTGCCGAATGTCATCTTCGGAGGGGTCTGAGCCGTTCCTTTTCACGACCAGAGCGGTAACGATCTCTCCCCACTTCTGATCTTTCAGGCCGATCACGGCCGCCTGCCCGACGGCGGGATGTTTGTACAGAACGCTCTCCACCTCGGCCGGGTACACGTTCTCGCCACCGGTGATAATCATGTCTTTCTTTCTGTCCACAATGTAGATGAACCCTCGTTCGTCCACCTGGCACATGTCTTGAGAATAGTACCATCCTTTCCTGAAATCTTTTGCGGTCTCTTGTTCCTTATTCCAGTACCCCATAACCGTGCCCAGCCCCCGGACTCTTATCTCGCCCACGGCGCCTGGTTCCACCGGACGATCCTGTTCGTCCACCACCACAGCTTCCATATCGGTAAAGGATCTTCCGCAAGACCCCAGTATCTCCATCCGCCCTTCCCTGAGCGCCTCGGCGATCTCCGTGGTCCTCAAGATGGTGGCCTGCCCGACGGTTTCGGTCGTCCCGAACAGATGCACGAACACATTTCCGAATCGATTAATAGCTTGCTGGAAAACCACGGGAGTGACCGGCGCGCCGGCAAAAAAGATTTTTTTCAAGCTACTTAGATCATATAGTTCGTCATTGGGGTGTTGGACGAGAAACAGCAACATGGGGGTGGCCAGCATCCCTGTCGTAACCCGGTATTTATCAACCAGGCGCATGAATTCCCCGGTGTCCCATTGACTCATGATGATAGAAGAGGTTCCGTTGTACACGTCATTCATCAGAGTAACTTCCCCGGTGGCGTGGAATAAAGGTGAGGCGATGATCCCGACATCATCTCTATTCATTTTCATCTCTAGGGTCAGACTCCGCCCGGCGTGGTAATAATTAAGGTGGGTGGCCATACACCCCTTGGGGGCGCCGGTGGTGCCGCTGGTGTACATCAAGGCGGCCAGATCGTCCTCGAAGACCATCAGATCCGGTTCGTGGGCCGGGGTCTGGGCGATAAGCGTCTCGTAATGATGCCAGCCGGCCGGGGTCTTGGACGGATCTCCGATGAAAATAAAGTGCTTCACGAAGTCCAGGCTGTCTTTGATTTGTTCCAGTTGGGGGAGATATTCCTCGTTGACCATAAGCGCCGAGACCTGGGCGTCATCCAATATGGTCAGGAGTTCCGGGGCGGCCAGCCTAAAGTTGAGCATGACCAGGACCAGGCCGGCGTTGGGGATGCTGAAGTAAGACTCGGCATTTTCTATGCTGTTTTTGCTCAGGATGGCCACCCGGTCTTTCTTGTTGAGGCCAAGCCCCCGCAGGGCGTTTCCGATGCTTCTAGTCCGGTCGGCAAATTCCCGGAAGGTGTATTGCCTCGGGCCTTCGATGAAGGCAATCTTGTCAGGGTTGTATTCCAGGGTTCGGGCGATCATCCGCCTCAAGGTACAAAAGGTTTTCATCTTTTTCTATCTCCTGTTCTTGTAATCAGGTGTTTTGAAACCCTGCGGCATCCAGAAAGGCTGCCCAATTTATCTGGTGCAGATCATCGTTCATGGGGCCGGTCAGAGCTATCTTTAGTGGGCCCGCGATCAGCTTCATAGATCGTTTTTCGGCTGACAAAGAACATGTGAACCCATTCTCCGCGCCGGCTTCCCTGTGGCTTCGAGATAACTAACTATAAGTTAATATGTACTTTCGTGACCACCAGCCACATGCGTGATAAGAGCTACATCACAGCTATAATATGGCTACTTAATAGCTTTTTGTGTGACGCAAGTCAATAGAATTTTCCAAATCGGCCACCAATTCCTGCAACAAGCTGGTATCGTACAAAAAATAATCATCATCGGTCACTCCAAGGCCTGAAATTTCGTTTTGGCTTAAGTTCTATCACGATATCAATGGGGATGGTTAATTTGGGATTAACCATATCTCTTGACACCGTGGTTTGTTCATGGTAAGGCATGGTAATTATGAGTTAAACGGCATAGTCTTGGGGGTTTAACCAATAAGCTGGAACTAAAGACAAAATTGTAAACCGCCATCCGGCTATTGTTGCCTGTCGGTCGTTGAAAGTAGGACGTCCCGCGATTGGATCGCGGCGCGACTATGCTGGAGAATTATCAAGGGGCAGGGAAAATGAACCAATGATCATTCAAGACCAATCTTAAACCAGGAGGAGAAGAATGAACATGACGGCAAAAAAGAAAGGGATGGGGCTGTTTGTGGGTTTGGCCATGTGCTTGACCGGCGTCATGGTCTGGGCCTCATCAGCCGGGCCGGGGATATCACCGGATGAGGCTTTGGATCGCCTGAAACAGGGA
>JADFXK010000243.1 GCA_015233625.1 Deltaproteobacteria bacterium
CGAGTCCGGAGACCGGGTCTGGTTTTTTGCGACGAATATAGACATTACCAAACCTGAAGACAGCCGTCTCCGCCAGGAGGTCACCCTGGAGGCGTTGAAGGCCAAGGGGATCATTTAGGCCGGTGGCCCTGAGTCGGCTGCGGCGCCAGGTCGTTTGAATGATGACATGCGGTCTCGTGTCCTGCGACAATTACCGCCGGACCAGTCCCGGATAGACTGATCGGCTATCAACTGATGGTTTTTTCATCTAAGCCACCCGTTTCGTTTCATTGACAATCACGCCATCCCGCACTTCAAAAATCCGATCGAAACCTTCAACCATCCGGTGATCGTGGGTGACGACCAAGATAGCCGAATGATTCTCCACGGCCAGTTTTTTCAGCAGAGACATGACATTCTTGCCGTTATCCGTATCTAAGGCCGCGGTTGGTTCGTCGGCTAAAATCACCTTAGGCCGATTGGCCAGGGCTCGGGCAATGGCGACTCGCTGGGCCTCACCGCCTGACAGGGCCGAGGGGTAATTGTTCAGGCGGTGTCCCAGATTGAGGGAGGCCAGGAGTTCAGTCGCCCGGCTTTTGGCCTCGGTTCTGGTCAAGTGATTTATCTCCAGGGCGATCATGACGTTTTCTATGGCGGTCAAAAAAGGAATCAGGTTATGCGCCTGAAAGATGAAGCCCAGTTTTTCCCGGCGAATCCGCTTCAAATCCAGCCCCGGCAACCAGCCTTCGTCCGCCACCATCGCCCCGTCCAGAATCACCTTGCCGTGCGTCGGCTCATTGATCAGCCCGATGGCGGTCAGCAGCGTGGTTTTCCCAGACCCCGAAGGACCGAGAATGGCCACCAGCTCCCCCGGCTTAACCTGGAGTGAGGCATCAACAATGGCCTTAACCGCGGTCTCGCCTTTGCCGTAGATTTTTGTCAGCCTGTCCACTTCGATAGAATACATAATTTAACCAGATGATAATATTATATTTACCCGCCCAGGGCTTCAGCCGGCTCGACCTTAAGGGCCTTCCGGATGCCCACAAAGCTGGAGATAGTACAGATGACCACCACGATCAGGAAAAGCAGTTGCAGGTCGATCGGTTCCAGAACGATGCGGCGGGGAAATTTCTCATAAGTCAGAGAGATCAGACCGTACCCGCTGCCGTAGGCGATCACTCCCATGAGGAGCGACTGCTGGAGGATCATGCCGATAATCACCCGGTTCTGCGAACCAATCAGTTTCAGGGTGGCGATCACCCGGATCTTGTCAATGGTTGAGGTATAAATGATCAGAGAGATGATGACCGCCGAGATAACCAGGAGGATGATCCGGAATAATCCCACCTGCATCTTCGCCTTTTCGATCATGCCTTTGGTCAGAATGCGGGTCTGCTCCTCATTGGAGATGGCCCGAAAATGGTTCCAGCGAGTGATGCGATCCTGTACATCCTGCAAACCGGCCCCGGGAGCCAGCCGGGCCACGACCGTATTCACAATGTGGGTGGATTCCGTGATCCCGGTAATGTTTTGATTCAGGAAACCGGCCTGGGCCGGAGAAATGATTTGAATCTCATTGACTTTGGCCGCGATCCTGGCCCGGTCGTTTCTAATGGCGTTGTTGTCCTTCTTGAACTGGATATCCTGCGCGTCGGCCAGGCTGACGTAGGCGGCGGGATCTCCGCTGGAGGAGACCATTTTGCCGGTAATCCCGACGACGGTGTAATCATGGAGCCCCAGGTGGATCTTTTGGCCGAGTTCCATCTTCATCGCTTTAGCAGCCACCAGTTCATAATGCTTCTGGCGGATATTTCTCCCGGCCGTGATGACCGGCGGACCGCCGAACCCGTTCAGATCATATCCGATGAGATAAAAACGGAACGGCTTGCCTTGACGTTCGATCTGGATCGTCTGGAAGGACAGGGGCGAGGCCTGGGCTACTCCCGGCACTGAGGCGATCCGGTACCGGATGTCCTCCGGGAGGCGGGAATTCTCGGCAAACGGCCCATTCGTATCCTGCTGGACGACCCAAATATCGGCCTGGGTGGCGTCCAGGACGGCCAGGGCATCGGCAAACAGGCCCCGGTAGATCCCGCCCATGCTCATGACCACCCCGAGCAGGAGTCCCAGGCCGATGGAGGTCAGGATGAACCGCCCCCGGTGGTAGCGGATGTCACGGATAGCCAGATTCATTGAACCCTTACCTTCATCCCGTCGTTGAACTTAGCCATGTCTTCCAAAGAGGCTGTCGCGATTCGGTCCCGCCCGTCAAGTCCGGTCAAAATCTCCGTAAAGTTGCGCCGGTCCTCGATCCCGGTGGTGACCGCTTTGAATTTCAATCGATCCTGCTCTATGGTCCAGACTCCCCGGGTTTTCCCTTGAGTGACCAGAGCGGCTGAGGGTAGGGACGAGACTTTCTGCCTGGACTCGGTCACGATGTAAACGTCGGCCTGCTCTCCCAGACGGAAGTCCTTAAGCGGCGGGGTAAAGGCCACATCCACCTCCAGCTCTTCGGTCACCCGGTCACTCTCATGACCCAGGCGAGCCACCTGGCCGGGGAACTGCTCACCGGGTGCACCACGCAGGGCGATTATGGCTGGTTTGCCCACGGCCACCCCTTTCATCAGGGATTCATCCACATTGGTCTTGACCCAGATCATCTGGGGATCGGCCAGGCTGAAGATGGCCGGTCCGGGGGTGACTGTGGCTCCTTTTTCCAGATTTCGGCTAATGATGATTCCATCCTGGGGGGCATAGATAAAGGTATCGGCCACCTTGCTTTTGGCAAATCCCAGGTTGGCCTGATTCGCTGCCTGTTCCATCTGGGCTGATTTCACCGCGGCCGTACTCCGGTCTACTTCGGCTTTGGCCACCAGGTAGGTGTTTTCATATTGTTCCGCCTCCAGCCGGGCCACCATATCTTTCTCAAAAAGATTTTTGAATCGGCGGGCATTCTTTTCGGCCAGGGCCACGTTGGCCACGGCTTTTTGGAGATTGGCCTGCTCCACCTTCCAGTTGGCCGCGGCCCGATTCAGGGCGGCTTCCGACTGCCGTTGCTGCTGGACGACATCATCATCTTCCAGCCTGGCCAGAAGTTGCCCCCGCGTGACCCGGTCTCCTTGATCGACAGACAATTCCACGATCCTACCGGTAATTTTACTGGAGACGCCGACCACCACTTTGGCCTCCACCGTGCCGTTACCGTAGACCTGGGCCGTCAGGTCGCGCTTTTCAACTTTCACAATCTTAACCTTGGGTGGGGCCAGAACGGTCAATTTAAGCAGAATGGCCGCGGCGCCCAGGATTATCAGCCAGACCATATATTTTTTATGCCTGATCAGTGACTTTAGCAGGTTCATGCCTTTTTCCTTAAGAATTCCCGCTCATTCTTTTCCCACCGCCCGGTCGAGCCGAGCCAGGGTGGTATAATAATCGTAGACTGCCTGGATATGAGCCGTTTTGGCGTCAAGGGCCTGGGACTGGGCATCGGTGACTTCAATGATATGGCCGACCCCTTCCTGGTATCGCCCCATGGCCAGCATCTGATTTTCTCTGGCCGCGGTCAATTCTTTATCCGTGGAAGCAATGCGGGCCGTGGCTTCTTTAACTCCTAACCAGGCCGACTCAACCTCTTTGGTGGTTTGCAATATCTGATTGTTTTGCTGGGCCGCGACGGCCCGAAGCGAGGCGGCGGCTTCTTTTTCCTGTTCTACGGTGGAGAAACCGGAAAAAAGCGGCACGGTCAGATTTAATCCCACGGCCCAGATATCGCCGCTGGGTGGAAAATCTTTATCGGCATAACCCACGCCGGCCGTGCCTGAGATGGTTGGGAGATAACCACTCCTGGCGGTTTTTAAGGCGGCCGCAGCCGAGTTGGTTAAGGCCTGGAACCGTTTCAGTTCGGCCCGGTTGGCTAAAGCTTCCTGCTGGACCCGGCTCTGTTCCGGCACGGTGATAGAGGTATTCGGCGGCTCCACTAAAGGCCGGTCTTCCAAGGCCGGCATTCCCATGGCATTGGCCAGTTCCACCTGAGCCAGCTTCAAGTTGTTCCTGGCTCGAATCAAGAGCGTTTTAGAGGCATACAGGTTGGCTTCGGCCCGGGCCACATCCACTTTGGCCCTGACCCCTTGATTGAAGAACTCTTGAGCCTGGCGGAACACGGCTTCTCTGGCCACGACTGTTTCTTCGGTCGCGGCGACCTGCTTACCTGCGGCCAGCAATAGATAAAAGGCCGCTTTCACCCGGAAGGCGATATCCTGGCGGGTGATGATCAGCGTTTGGCCGGCCGCGGCCTGGTTCCATTCAGCCGACTCCACGGTCCCGGCGGTTTTTCCGAAATCGTAAATATTTTGCTTGAGATAGAAGGCGTCGGTGTGAGTCTCCGTCTCCCGAATGGCCTCCAGGGCGGTCAAGAAGGTCCGGCCTTTGGTCCAGTCGGCGGCCAAATTTATCTGGGGGTAATAGTTGGCCAGGGCCTGCCCGGTTCTGGCCGCGGCTCCGGCGATGTTCTCTCGGGCTTCGACCACCTGGGGATGCTTTTTGACGGCTGTGGCGACCGCCTCGGACAGGGTCAGGGGCTCGGCCGCCCAGACGCTGCCGGCAACAATGAGCAACAGGGTCAGAGACAGAATGATGGTTCGCATCTGTATTCTCATTCACTTGATTATCAACATTGAAGCTGCTGAACGGATCGGGAACCGGACACCTTAAGTTGGGAGAGTCAAAACTTTGTCATACAGGAGTCTTCTGTCTTGATCCGTAATCATTTTTCCCACCGCATAACCAATCAAGAGGATCCCGACAATGTTAATCAGCAACCGGTAAAACATGAAGCGCCAGCCCAGGGACGCTGCTTCAAACAGCAACATGGGTACCTTGGTCGTCGACCAGGCCCCGATAAAGATCAATACGTTGGAAAATCGGCTTCCTTTGGATAGGAGAACCCCGGCCACAGGGAAGGCGGCATAAAGGGGTCCGGCGGAAAAAGAACCCAAGGCGAAAGCCAGAATTGCTCCCAGCCACCCCGATCCTTCACCCATCAGTTTGATGATGGTAGTTCTGGGCACCCAGACATCAAAGAGACCGAGAAGGATAAAGACAGGGGGGACAATGGTGAACATCTCTCCTAAGCTGTCCGCTGATATCTGAAGTGATTTCAATCCGACGGAGGGGTTCAGCAGCCCCCAGATCAGGTCGATGACCCCCACTATAATGAAAAATTTGTATTTTTTCAATGTGTTTATCATTTGAGTACGGCTCCCATAGTGAAGGCGGTAACGAAGGAGAAAACAAGGGCCAGGGCGTTTCTAAGGATGGCCGCCTTTCGGCCGAAATACTTTATCTCAATCGGCATGGTGACGACTCCCACGCCCATCAATGAGGTTACGAAGACGGTTACCTGAATCAACCCGGCGCCGCTTTTGAGTAGGGCGGCAGCCAATGGAAAGGCCACGAATCCAGGGATGAGAGTCACCGCGCCGATGACCGCGGCGATCATCAGACCGCCCCAGCCGGATTCTTGCCCGATCAATTTTGAGATGTCCTGAGGACTTAGAACCGCCAGCATCATTCCAATAAGCAGGATGATCGTCATAAACTGGGGTAGAATATTCTCAAGGGATTTCCAGGACTTTTTCAAAGACATCATTGTTTTCCGTTTGTCTTTGCGCATCGAGATGACCAGCAACCCGGCCGTGAGCAGATATAATCCGGTGATAAACATAACCGTCCCCTTTCTTCATCGAACCCCGGGCGCATTAGCTAGTAGGCTAACTAATTTTCCAAAAAAAAGAAGAAATTATCCCTTCAAATTCTTCCTGACCCGGTCCAAGACGTGCTTGACTATCTCTATTTCGGAGGAATGGAGTCCCTGATAGGCCTGAACCAGCAATTCCTCGCCGGCCCGGGAAATCCGGTCCCAGACTTCCGCGGCCCGGTCCGTCGGGACCACCAGATTTACCCGGCCATCTTGCGGATCTGGTTGCCGGACCACCCAGCCATCCCGCTCCATCCGGTCTACCAGCCTGGCTCCGGTGGCCGAGGTGATGGACAGATGGTCGGCCAGTTCGGATTGGGACAGCGGGCCCAGCGCTATGAGGTGCGCCAGGGCGCGATACTGGCCGGGGCTGATGCCGGTGTCTTTCAGCTTTTCTTTTAAAACGTCACGAAAGGCCTTAAGGGTCAGGTTGCAGTGAAAGCCGAGGCTTTCGTATGGACTGAGACGGGGCATGATGACTCCGGATAGTTTTAATTAGTATACTAGCATTATTCGGAGCCCATGTCAAGTTTATATTTGGCAACTGGTCAGTTCTGCTATTTCCAGTTGGTGGCTCACACTCACTAGCCTGGTTGCCGTCTCTTCAAAATTGCCCCGGACCTGTTATGGCTCGCAGGTCATATGGCAAATACCGGCGGGTGTTTCCACGGCGTAAGGAAAGTATTTTCGTTTGAACCACAGAGCGACATTGACCAGGCTGATCAGGACCGGCACCTCCACTAACGGACCGATGACGGCCGCAAAGGCCTGACCGGAGTCTATCCCGAATACGGCCACGGCTACGGCAATGGCCAGTTCAAAATTGTTGGACGCGGCAGTGAAGCTTAGGGTGGTGGACTGCTCGTAGGAGGC
>JADFXK010000244.1 GCA_015233625.1 Deltaproteobacteria bacterium
AACGGAAGTCGCCGGAATTCCAAAAAGTGGCCCTGGTCATGGACATTAGGGAACCGGAATTTATAGACCAAAACAGCCGAGTTTTTTCACAAGTTAGACAAGCCGGATACTTACCCGAGATTTTGTTTTTGGAAGCCTCGGATGAATCACTGGTAAGGCGGTTTAGCCAGACCAGAAGACAACATCCCGTGGCTCCTAAAGGACAAATCACCAAGGGTATTTCCATCGAACGAGAACGGCTTGATGCCCTCCGAGAAATTTCTAACCGAATTATAGATACTTCCAGCCTGAATGTGCATCAACTCAAACAGATGATCATTAGCATCTATCAAAAAGAAGGTCTTTCCGACCGAATGAACATCTCTCTTCTCTCGTTTGGGTATAAGTACGGTCTCCCCCAAGATGCTGATATCGTAATTGACGTCAGGTTTTTGCCTAATCCTTTTTTTATTGAAGAATTGACCAATAAGACAGGTAACGAACCAGAGGTCGTAGATTACATCTTCCAATTCAAGGAAACTAACGAATTTATAACTATATTTAAAGACTCCCTGGATTTCTTGATCCCTCTCTACCAGCGTGAGGGGAAATCATACTTGACTATCGCCATCGGTTGTACCGGCGGTAAGCACCGTTCGGTGGCTGTGACCAACGAATTGGGCAGTCGGATGCAGGCAAATAACTACAATATTAATATCAGCCATCGAGATATAGAACTGGGATAATTATGACACAGGGAAAGGGGCTGGATAGATGGTTGGAGTTGTAATTGCCACCCACTGTAAACTGGGTGAAGAATTGATCAGAGCGGCCGAGTTCATTGTCGGAAAAGCTGTGCAGATCAAGTCTGTTTCCGTTGATCCCCAAAAAACACCGCCCGAAGCCCTTCGTAAAGAAATAGAAGAAGCCATTAAAGCGGTGAATACAGGCAACGGAGTGCTCATTCTAACCGACATGTTCGGCGGCACACCGTCCAATATCAGCCTGTCTTTTCTGAAACAAGGTAAGGTTGAGGTCATCTCCGGGGTCAACTTGCCGATGATCATCCGGATCCTGAATATTCGAGCCGATTTCGCCTTAACTGAACTGGCCGAAACAGTCAAAACCTACGGGCAAAGCAGCATCGCCATTGCCGGGGAGAAACTTCGCCGGAAATAGTTATCAGGTTTTATTCTCCCCGGTGCGGTTAACCCCGCCGGGGCTTTTGGCGGAATAACCTACCAATCTGACGACGCAAGACCTGCCGGATAGCTCGACGAAAATGCTGTGCCCAGAGACCTTGATGAGGCCCACCGGTTATGCCCTGTGCTCCCTCCTTGCCGTGTCATGTTACCTTTAGTCGCATTGAAATCCATCATCTCCCGCAAATAGTTGATATTGAGCAAAGGTCATTCACCAGTCCCTGGTCCCTCCGGCAGTTTGCCATGGAACTGGCCCGCCCTTATGGTGACTCTATCATCATGGCCGATGAAGACGATGGTCGAGTCCTGGGATACGCCCTCTGGTGGGTGGTGCTCGATGAGGTGGAAATTCTCAATGTGGCGGTTAATCCGGATTTCCGCCGCCGGGGGTTGGGCCGTTTGCTACTCACCGAACTGATTGCCCGAGCCGACCTGAACGGTGGCCGAACCTTTTTCCTTGAAGTAAGACCTTCCAACCTGGCCGCCCAGGCTTTATATGACTCCTTGGGTTTCCAACCGGTCGGCGTGCGGCCGCTTTACTACGCCGATTCCGGCGAAGATGCTCTTCTTATGCGCCTCACGATAGAGTAAATCCTCGGCTGGGTTCATCATGTCATGAGAAGCGACACCTTAGATTACGGGTGGCGGAATAAGCCTTTCTCCCCACTCTGCCTTTGAACTCTTCAGACGATCCCGGTGAGAGCGGATCAAAGACACAGTGTTGTCTCTTTTATGAATCCAACATACAGTTTTGTTCTTTCAGTTGAACGTCTTCCGGTTCGGCCCGGTTCAATGGGATCAGTTACCCCGATTTGAGGCTCGCGCCTGAATCTCCCTTTCACGCCGGGCATGGCATGAACATTGCTTTTATCTTTCAGAGATAACGTTGTCATTTTCATCACACCACCTATGACGTCTGAATTTTCAGCCACTCACGTGCCCCTCTAGTTCTCTCCTGTTCATCAAGGAGACAAATGGTGTGCAACCTATGTCCTTCGGTAGATCATTAGATATCGGCCAGTTGATTGATACAGAAAGTATCGTCACTCATTTCCAACCCATTGTCTCTGTCAAGACCAAATCCGTCATCGGTTTTGAGGCCTTGTCCCGTGGCATCGACGTAGATACCGGGCAGATTATCCCGCCCACGCCCATCATCCGCCGCGCCCGAGAACAGAATCTAACCATTGAACTGGACCGGGTATTCCGTAAAAAGGCCATGAATACCTTCAAATCCCAGATGTCGGGATATGATCGCTACACCCTATTCATCAATATAGACACCTCCATCCTCGACCAAAACGTGGTCGGATCCGGTCAAATCATCAACCTGGTCGACCAACTAGGTTTAAGTCCCCAGAACATAGTCATCGAAATCGTTGAGTCCCAAGCCAACGATATTCATGCCTTGAAACAATTTATAGACAATCATCGCCGGCATGGATTTTCCATCGCCTTGGACGACCTGGGCAATGGTTTTTCCAATCTCGACCGGGTGCCGATCATCAAACCAGATATCCTAAAATTAGACCGGTGGTTGATTCAGAACATAGATGAAGATTTTTATAAACAAGAGGTGTTTCGATCTGTGGTGAATCTGGCCAAAAAAATAGGTGCCTTAGTCGTCGCAGAAGGAGTAGAGAGAAAAGAGGAGGTCGTTTGGTCTCTGGAGTTAGGGGCGGATATCCTGCAGGGGTACTATTTTTCACCCCCGCAGGCTTTGAATGGTCGTCTTTTAACTGGCTTAAAAGACAGAATCAATCACATGGCGGCCGAATACAAAAGCTATATTATCCAAAAAATCAAAAAGAAAAGACTGGAATACGAATCATATAATTGCATTATCAACAATCTGATCGATGAGTTGTCGAAAACCGACATGAACCGCATCAACCAGCAATTGCTAAACGTGCTGGAGAATCATGCTGTCGTGGAGTGCATCTATATTCTAGACGAAATGGGCATCCAGGTCACTTCTACTGTTTGCAACGATCCGGGACTACCAGTCAAAAATAATCTTATATTTCAGCCGGCCAGTCCCGGAACAGATCATTCCACCAAGGAGTTCTACTATCTCTTGGTCAACACCGGATTTAACAGATACGTGACCGAACCATACGTGTCTCTAGCCACCGGAAACCTGTGCGTTACCATCTCCGTCCTGTTCTCCGATGTTCATCAGCGTCAGTTCATTCTGTGCGCCGATTTTATCACCTGAAACCGGCCTTAGAGAGGCCGTCCCGCTTCAAACGTAGAAGAGACGGAATTCCGGGCGGACCTCTCCAGGCCGACAAGTTGAACTCACGGTTTTCTGAATATTTCTTTGATCGGCTCCCCTTCCAGCCAGGTCCTGGGCTGCTTACTGTCGATGGCTTTGGCCAGATAATTAAACGCGGCCTTTAGGGCCAGCAGGTAATGCTCCACGTCGGCATTGGAATGACTATAACATAGATTCGCGCCGCCATGGGCCAGGACCCCCCGTTTGATCAATTCCTGCTGCATCAGACTGGCCAGGACCAACCCACCGGCCCCGTCTACGTCACTAAAGGTGGCCACCGTGTGCGGCGGCAATCCGACACACTGGGTGTACTCCGCCAACCCGCACTCCCGAGCCAGGACATTATATCCATCCTTGATTTTCTGTCCCTGGTCCCAAAGCTGGAGGAAGATGTTCTTCTCCCTCATCACCTTGATGGTGGCCAGGGCCGCAGCCAGGGCCGTGGCGTCTCCGCCAAAGGTAAAGGAAAAGAAGACCTCGTCGAACAAGGCCATAACATCCTTCCGGCCCACTATGGTCGAAATGGGAAATCCGTTGGCCATGGCCTTTCCGAAGCAACCCAAGTCGGGGGTCACTCCAAAATGCGCTTGCGCCCCGCCCAGGGCCACCCGAAACCCGGTCACGATCTCATCCAAAATCAACAACGCCCCATTCTTGTGAGCGACTTCCTTGACTCTGGCCAAAAAACCATTTTCCGGTTCCACCACCCCGACCGGTTCCATGATGACTGCGGCGATATCTCCTGGATGCGCGGCAAACAATACTTCCAACGTCTCAATCTTATTATACTCAAAAGTCAAGGTGAGGGCCTGGGTTGACTTGGGAATCCCCAATCGACGGGTGGTCGTGCCGATATACCAGTCGTGCCAGCCGTGATAGCCGCAACAAGCGATCTTTTCCCGACCGATGTAGGCCCGGGCCACCCGGACGGCCCCGGTGGTGGCGTCGGAACCGTTCTTGGCATACCGCACCATTTCAGCACACGGAATTATCTCCACCAGTTGTTCGGCCAGTTCGACTTCCAGATGATGCGGCAACGAAAAGGCCACACCGCGCTTTATCTGATTTATCACCGCCTCCGTCACCTCAGGATAATTATGCCCCAAGATCACCGGGCACAACCCCATGATGAAGTCGATGTATTCATTGCCGTCCACATCCCAAACGTGACTGCCCTGGGCTCGATCCAGATAGTTTGGTGAGACACCTTGAACAAAGCGGCTGGGGCCTTTACTGAAGGTCTGGGTCTGGGACGGGATGAGGCGTTTAGCCCGGTCCAACCAGGCTTGAGATTGAATCAGGGTCCGAGTAACCGGTTCCATCATGTTTTTATCCCCGGCAATAGATATGTAGCATCCTTCGTTTCGGATCGTATCCTGGTTAATCAGATTCAGTTCCGGAGAGGCAGCCAATAGTTCCAGGATATCATCCATTAAGAACATAGGCCTGGTCGGGTACAAGGCTCCGTAAATATTCTGAATCAGCAACAGGTCGCGCGGCCTGTCCACCGTCCATCGATATTTCTTCTGAGAAAGATCTGCTTCGTTCTCCACCCCGCCCAGGCGAAATCCAGGCCGGGTAGTCATGTATCCGGTCACGTGCTCCCTGGAACTCGGGGTGTCGGCCTCGCGCCGGGCCCGCTCCAGGGCTTGAAATGAGAACACCTCCACATCCAACCCGTCGGGATAGGTATAAATTAACACATTTGATACGTAATCATAGCTACCTGCTTTAAATTTAGCTATCACTTTATCAATGACCACCGGGTCGATCAGAGGACAATCCGCGGTTATCCTGACCACAGTATCAGCCGAAACCGATCTCGCCGCGCCATAAAAACGATCCAGGACGTCGTCTTCACTGCCCCTAAAAAATTCAATCCCTTCTTTCAGGCAATATTCCGCGACCGGATCATCCGAAGGTTTGTCAGAAGTGGCCACTAAGACCTTATCAACCAGTCGGGCCTGGCTGACCCGGTTGACCACGTGCCAGAGCATGGGACGGCCCACAATATCGGCCAAGACCTTCTTGGGAAATCTGGTCGAATTCATCCGGGCCTGGATAATGGCTACGATCACTTGTGACGTCTCCTTTTTGAGGTTACGGGGGAATCGAGTAAATATTTTTTTATTTCAATTTCTCCGGGACGGACAAAGACCTTCAACCGACCGTCTTGGTTGGGGTCAGCCGTCCGGACTTATTTGACATTCTGGCTGCTTCAACAATTTCCATGACCCTGATCGCCTCCGACACCGGCAAGACGGTCTGGGTACCGGACGCAACACAGTCAAGAAAATGGGCTAATTCGTCTAAGTACATGTCATTTGTAGTCCAATCTTCCGCCTGTTCAAAATTCATCCACTGCCCGGTCCGGGCCTCATACCATTTCACCATCTTGCCCATAAAATCCCAAAAGATAGATCCATGTTCACCCACGATCTGGCAGCCCCGTTCATAAGTCCGCTGCACGAAATCCAGATGAATCTCCGAGAACGCCCCACTGTCATGCTTACACAACAAGACAGCCACGTCCTCCACATCCAACTCCAGGGAACTAACATGATCAGCCAGACAAAAAACCGCCCAGGCCTGACCCAAATACCACCTGGCCAGATCGATCTCGTGGATGCAATCCAGGATGCACCCTCCGCCCAGGGCCGCATTGGCGCTGTAACTCCGGCGATAATCCTGGGTGGGCCGCCATTCCGGCAAATAGGACCCGGTGTGGAGACGGGCGAATAGGACTCTGCCGACGGCCTGGCTGTCGAGTAATGCCTTCACCTTGGCCGGACCAGGATGCCACCGCATATTGCACCCGACCAGTGATATCAGTCCCATCTGCATAACTGCCATAGATAATTCGGGTAATCCGGTCAGCTTGTGCGACAGAGGTTTCTCGATAAATAGATGGCAACCCCGTCGGGCTGCGGCCAGGGCCTGCTCCGCGTGCAAAGAAGAAGGCGTGGCGATGATGACCGCGTCGGGCTGCCAGTCCAGTCCAGCCTCCAAGGTTTCAAAAAAATCTCCGGTATTTTCTTTGGCCAGAGCTTCCCGCCTCTCCGGATCAGGTTCGGCCATGGCCCGGTTTTCGAAACCCAGGGTCTTCAAATTTTGAAAATGACGGCGGCCGATGGAACC
>JADFXK010000245.1 GCA_015233625.1 Deltaproteobacteria bacterium
TAGGTCCTAGCCGAAGTGGAAAAAATGGTGACTGATGGGATTGTGACCGTGCGCAGCCTCGACGTGGTCAGTCATAAGGCCAGGAAGCACCTGATTCCCAGACAACTTAAAATCAAGGAAATGATGACCCTTTCGCCGGTGAAGGTCACCAGCGCCACCCCGGTGGATGCGGTAGTCCGATTGCTCCTCTCATCATACTTTTCAGGGCTCCCGGTGGTTGACAAAGATGACCGTCCCGTAGGCATTATTACCCAGGGCGACTTGATCTATCGCATGGGTCTGCCTATGCGCCTTGGTTTATGGGCAAAGTCGGATTCCGAGAAAATAGACGCTCTTTTAGAAGCGCTGGCTCATCGGCGGGCTGAAGATGCTATGACCCGGCCGGCAGTGTGCATTGAACAGACCCGGCCGCTGGTCGAGGCAGTTGAACTGATGCTTCGGCGTGGTTTGAAACGTCTGCCTGTGGTTGATGCCGAAGGCATATTGGTTGGGATGGTCTCACGGATCGATGTCTTCCGGACCATTATGAAGGAGTCGCCCGACTGGTCCGCGTTATCGAAACAAAGCTTAATGGTCAGTAACCTGCGGTTGATTTCTGATATCATGCGGCGCGACATTCATACGGTTCTGCCTGAGACCTCTGTGGAAGAGGTCATCCGGATCATTGATACCAATGATATTCAAAGGGTTGCGGTGGTAGACAGCCAGGGCCGTTTTCTGGGTTTGATTTCAGACCAAGATTTGCTGGCCGTTTTTTCCGACCACCATCCCGGCATTTGGGACTATTTTGTGAAAAGAATCCCATTTACCGAACGCGGCAGCCAACACCGGGAGTTTAGCCAACAGCTACGGGCTAAGACCGCAGTTGAGGTGATGAAGCCCGATGTGATGACCGTGCTCGAAGACATGCCCCTTGACGAGGCGATTAAACTGATGACAGAGAAAGGACTAAAACGATTGCCGGTGCTTGACGCGGCCGGTTTGTTCAAAGGAATGATCAGCCGGGAATCCGTGCTGCGGGCCGGATTTGGCCATCCTTAGCGGGCTGCTAGAACTAACTAAAGGAGGCTATTGACTATGAACTCAAATCGAAAGAAATTGCTGGTGGCCGTGGACAGTTCCAAGTATTCTTTAGATACTGTTCGTTACGTAGCTAACTTGTTCCCTCCTGAGACCATGGAGGTGGTCCTATTCCATGTCTTATCCAAAATCCCGGAGATGTATCGAGACGCTGAGGCCAGTCCGTTTTACAATCCGGAATTGCTGCGCGCCAAGGCCTGGGCGGCCCAACAAGAAAAGTCCATCAATGAGTTCTTCGAAAAGGCCCGCGGTTTACTCATGGAACAACGCATCCCGGTGAATGCCGTAATCAGTAAGATCGAAGACTTGAAACAGGGCGTGGCCAGGGACATCTTAACCGAATCTAAGCAGGGCTATGATGCGGTGGTGGTGGGGCGCCGTGGCCTCAACCCGGTGTCTGAACTGATCCTGGGAAGTGTTTCTAACAAACTCTTAAACAAGATAACTCATATGCCCATCTGTGCTGTGGGTGGCATTCCCCGAAGTGGAATTCTTGTGGGCCTCGACGCATCCGAAGGCTCCATGCGGGCCGTTGATTATGTTGGGCGGATGTTCGCCGGGACTGAGGCGGCCGTGACTTTGATGCACGTTGTTCGCAGTTTTGATTATGTGGCCCCGGAACTTGAGATGGGGCTGACGAGTTCTCTGCAGGAGGAAATTGAAGCTGACCTAAGGCAAGCTCAAGACGCAATGTTCAAGGACGCTATCAACGTTTTAAGAAAAGTCGGCTTTGAACCTAACCGAATCACAAGCGAAATTGTTTCGGGTGTGGCCAGCCGGGCTGAGACCCTCGTTAACAAGGCCATGGAATACGGCATTGGAACCATTGTCCTGGGCCGCCGAGGATTGTCCAACGTCGAAGAATTCTTGATGGGCCGGGTGAGCAATAAGGTCCTCCATCTGGCCAAAACCGCGGCCGTTTGGGTGATCAATTAGCATTCCCAGACATTCGTTGCTGGTTGCTTGTTTCTGGTTTCTTGTTGCTGGTTAATGACTTCAGGTCATGAGTTCGCGTCATGAATGCGTCGTGTTGCTTCTGACGGCCATAATTTGCGCCTTTCAAGACTATGGTGTTGATGGCCGTCGGTTGTTTTTAACGAGCAACGAGTAACCAGCAACACATAAAAGTACCCTCCACGGTACCATTACACTTGTCTGTTTAGGCATAATCTGTTAAAATCATGATTGATGGCCAGACAACAGGGAACGTAATTGGTGATTATTGACATCTACGGGGGCCTGGCTCGGTTCGATTTCCACATCGTCCCTGTAACCAGGCCCATTTTTTTTGGAAAACTCAGCCAGTTCCAACAGAAAAGGAGGCGGCCGTAGGGGCTGGCAATTTTGTGGGGGGATGTACTGCGGGGCCAAGCTAGATGAATTCGACCATCCATAAATTTTACACACTATTCAAGATTATTTTCACGACCTGTTTGACTGGCAGGCAAATCGTTCAGTTCTTTGTCAAGTAGCCACCCGCGGAACTAACTCATCTGTTTACCTACCTATATTGAAGGAGGCTGTTGACCTATGAGCTCACATCTAAAAAGACTCCTGATTGCGGTGGACAGTTCTGAACATGCGTTCAATACTGTCCGTTATGTGGCCGACCTGTTCCCGCATGAGAACATGGAGGTGGTTCTATTCAGCGTCAAACCCGACCCGCCGATGCTGGGCGTGGAGGCCTGGGATGGTGCCGCGGCCTGGGCGGAACAGCTAGAGATCGTCATCAATGACTTCATGGTTAAGGCCCGAAAATTGCTCTTAGAGCGCCGATTTCCAGAGAATGCCGTCATCATTAAAACGGAAAAAGTGAATAAAGGTATAGCCAGGGACATCTTAGCCGAATCCCAACAAGGCTATGATGCGGTATTGATGGGGCGCCGCGGCCTCAACCCGGTGTCCGAACTGGTCCTGGGGAGCATTTCCCACAAGCTGCTGCATAAGATGACTCACGTGCCCATCTGCGTGGTCGGTGGCATACCCCGAGTTAAGAATTTCATTATGGGTATCGACTCTTCAGACGGGGCCATGCGGGCAGTTAACTTTGCCGGTCGCATGTTCTCCGGAATTGACGCAACGGTGACCTTGGTGCACGTCATTCCGACTTTTGATTACCTGACCTCGGAATTTGAAGCGACACAAATTAGCTCTATCCAGGCGGAAATGGAAGAGGACCAAAAACGGGCCATGGAGGAAACTTTCAAAAAAGCGACCGATGCCTTAGAACGCGACGGGATTGCCCGGGACAGCATCAAGACCGAAATCATTGCCGGCGCACACAGCCGGGCCGGGGCAATTGTTGACAAAGCTGCGGAATATGGTATTGGAACCATTGTGCTGGGCCGCCGGGGATTATCCAACGTGGAGGAATTCCTGTTGGGCCGGGTAAGCAATAAAGTCATCCACCTGGCTAAGAACGAAGCCATCTGGGTAGTTAATTAACATGTTTCTGTCCGGGCCGGTTTCTTAAGCAGGGGCCGGGCCCGGGAAGGATAACGAAGCCAGGGCAACCAGCCGAGATGGTTCGTTGCATATCTCGCTGGTTGCCGCTATAAGTTCCGTGTTCCGAGTTACGAGTTTCGGGTTTAATGTTTCCGGCCGCGGCTTGTCGGAATGACGACGTGTGGTTGCCCCTCACGTCTAAATATAACCCGCAACTCGTAGCTCGCAACACTACGTTGGTGATCATTCACACTACGGGTGCATTGCGCGGTTCGATTCTCACGTCGTCCCTGTAATCAAACCCACCTTATAGAAAACTCAGCCAGTTGCAACCAGAAAAGGAGACAGCCATGAAGGAATTCGAGAGAATCCTGTTCCCCGTTGATCTTTCAGAATCTTCAGATAGAATCGTCCCCCGGTTAAAAGGCATGATCAAACAGTTTGATGCGGAACTCCATGTGGTATTTGTGGCTCGAATCTTCGGCCACTTCGCCGGGATGCATGTCCCTCATCCGGCGATTAAGAAATTTGAGGCAGAGATTGTCGAAGGGTCTAGAAAGCGTCTGGATGAATTTATTGATGCTTACTTTCCTGATTATCCCAAGGTCAAATCGGCGGTGTTGTCCGGTGATATTACCGAACAATTGATAGAATACATTGGCACTCAAAAAATAGACCTGGTCATGATGGGGACCCATGGTCGTAAGGGCCTGGAAAAAGTCATTTTCGGATCGGTGGCCGAGCGGTTTATGCGAATGTCCCCGGTCCCGGTACTATTGATCAATCCCTACCGTTACGTGAAGAAACCCAACTAAAACGCAACGGCTTAACTCGCTGGACTAGCCACCAGCCTAATTCATCTCCCAACGCAGAAAGGAGCGCGCCATGGACGAGTTCAAAAAAATTCTTTTTCCCGTTGATCTTTCTGAATCTTCCGCCAAAATAGTGCCGTACGTGTTGATGACGGGGAAGCATTTCGAGGCCGAAATCCACCTTCTGTTTGTGGCCCGGGTGTTGGAGTATTTTAGGGGCATTTATGTCCCGCAGCCATCCATCACTAAGTTCCAGTCGGAGATCGTCAGCGGAGCAAACATGCGGTTGGCCGAGTTCAAAGAGGAGTATTTCCATCTGGTTCCCAATGTGGAATCGTCTGTCTTGACCGGCGACATTGCTGATGAAGTATTGAAGTATATTGATCGGGCCAAAATTGACCTGGTCATCATGGGCACGCATGGACGTAAGGGCCTGGAAAAGGTCGTTTTCGGTTCCGTAGCCGAACGCGTGGTCCAACTGGCCCCGGTGCCCATCATGATGGTCAACCCCCATCGTGTTCCCAATTGATCGATGTTGTTTTTTTGTCCGGCCTCTTGTGGCGACACCGCATCACCATGGCCTTGACGTCGGAGGCGGAGCAAAGCAAGACGTCTCCTTTATGGCCAATCCATATAAACCCAGAAGGGACGCATTATACCCGCCCAGGGCGAAAGCCCTGGGTGATCTTATTACCGGCAAAAACCTCCAGCTTGCAGCAGGCTGCGTCACCTGACCAGAGAAGAGGTCGTGGCCATGTTAAATTTTGACTTAGCCGATACTGTTGCCGGCCAAGATATAATTAGAGCAGGCGCCCAGCAGGGTGTACTGCAACACGGCGGAGCAGGGTGGTCAAGATTTTAAAATTACGATTCAGTTAGGTGCCTCCTGAAGTAGTGAACACCACAAATGAACTAGTTGACCTGGGCCGACTTGAGGTCCTGCCGAAACAGGCTGCACTGGTTGGAAGTATCAAAGAATTTACGGCGGTCTTAGGTCAATCTTAAAGCTGAATAATGAGCTGACTTGGCGCGTCATCCTAAGGCTGGATTTGATGCGGTGGCCAAATGACCTCCTCGGCCCGGAACTGGTGGAGTAATTGAGTAAGGAGTAATAGGTGAAGAGATTGATCGACCTGGTGTCGGCACACGAAGAATCGTTGCTGAACCGGGTGATGGATTATGTCCGGCAGCGTGGCTACACCAGGGATACCGTTAGCTTGCCGGAGGACTGGCGCCCAACAGCCTCCGAATTTTCGCGGTTATTGCTTATCTACCTAAATACTATAGATGATATCCCTGAGTTAACCCCGGATAACAACTTTAATCACGATCCTATGGCGGAATTTTGCCGAACCGAAACCCGGAAGTACCGAGGCGTGACTCTGGGGGCATGGCTCGGCCTATTCAAGTATGTTCGGCAAAGATATGCGGGGCTGGTCCGGCAGGCCGGTTTTGAACCATCTGACCTGGACAGGTGTCTGGATAGGCTGAACCGGGCTTTTGACCGGATGGAGGTAGTGTTTTGTTCGGCCTGGCCTGGAACCTCTTCTTCTGAACGCGAATGTGGCAAGGAGCGGCCGGAAACAGTCCGGATCATGGCCAACGCCGACGTCCCCCCCAAGCTTGCTGCCGGAACAGGTAGTGATGACAGTACACGGGCCGTCGACGAGGGGGTTGCCTTACGGAAACAGACGGAAGAAACTTTACAGAGGAACCACCGCACGTTGCGGCTGTATGAACGGGCTGTGGAGAGCTCCGGCGACCTGATCGCTATTTTGGATAACAACTACGTCTACCATATGGCTAACAGCGCGTATCTAAAGTACCTGGGCCGACGAAAAGACCAGGTCATCGGTCATACTGTCTCGGAAGTATTGAGCCAGGAATTCGAATCCACGGTCAAACCCAACCTGGACACGTGTTTGCAGGGCAAGGAGGTTGTGTACGAGGCTGCCCGGGACGCCGGAAAATTGGGCAAGCGGCAATTACAGGTGTCCTACAGTCCGCTCAAGGAAAAGGATGGCCGGGCGGCCGGTGTCCTGGCCGTGATCAAAGATATGACCAGTCAGAAGGACCTCGACCGGGAAAGGGAATTCGCGGTCAAACTGCTCAGATTTGTCAATTCTACTAATCTTCTTCAGGACCTGGTGGGCGGCGTCGCCGAATTGTTCACAGAATTCTCTGGATGCCAGATGGTTGGCGTCCGCCTGGAAGACGACGAGGACTTCCCCTATTTTCACACCCAAG
>JADFXK010000246.1 GCA_015233625.1 Deltaproteobacteria bacterium
TGACACACGACGGATCAACGTTGCAGAACAGGGAGATTTTTCTTTTTATGTCGTCATTCAATTCTTTTTCGGCTCGGCAGATCAAGATGTCGGGCTGGATACCAATTCCAGTAAGTTCTTTGACACTGTGCTGCGTAGGTTTAGTCTTGAGCTCTCCGGCTGCCTTAATGTAAGGGACCAGGGTCAAATGGACATAGGCCACGTTCTCTCTGCCCAGATCCGAGCGCAATTGCCGGATAGCCTCCAGAAAAGGCAGGCTCTCAATGTCGCCGATGGTGCCGCCGATCTCGACAATGACGGCATCAACATCGTCCGCCAGACCCAGCACCCGTCTTTTGATCTCATCAGTAATGTGGGGAATGACCTGGACCGTGCCGCCCAGATAGTCTCCTCGTCTTTCTTTATTGATGACGGTATAATACACCGAACCCGTGGTGAAGTTGTTCCTCTGACTCAGTCTGGCCGAGGTGTACCGTTCATAGTGACCCAGGTCCAGGTCGGTCTCGGCCCCATCGTCGGTAACGAAGACCTCTCCGTGCTGAAAGGGATTCATCGTCCCCGGATCAACATTTATATATGGATCCAGTTTTTGGATAGTGACTTTCAGTCCTCGAGCCTCCAGTAAGGCGCCGATGGAGGCGGAGGCCAATCCCTTGCCCAGTGAAGATAACACCCCACCGGTGACAAAAATGAATTTTGTCCGGATCCGACCATTTTTTTGTACCTGTGCATCCCTAACCACTTTGCGTTTACTCCCCGGTTAGATGATAAGACTAAATTTTACCTGACCTTATAGTCAGTTAACCAATAATAGGACCTAGTCTGGGGACTATATCAAGGCGCCCCCACATTGTCAAGGAGCCTTTCACGAGATAATAATCCGCGCCGGATAACCAAGAACTTTTTCATGCGATTT
Organism: Deltaproteobacteria bacterium; assembly: GCA_015233625.1. Lineage (GTDB taxonomy): Bacteria > Desulfobacterota > JADFXK01 > JADFXK01 > JADFXK01 > JADFXK01. Next base: position 917 of record JADFXK010000246.1, read on the forward strand.
CCCTTGGCTAAACTTTTGCTTGAAAAAATGAAAGCCTTGCACTATGGTGATCTGTGAAGAATTTCCATCGTTAGATCAGGTCAGCCGCGTCGGAACCTGAGCCGGAATCCTGCCTTTCTACGGAGAACACCATGAAAACTAAACATGTTAAAAAGACCATCGCAGAAATCAACCAAAAAATCAAAAAGGGTGAGGCGGTGGTGGTCACTGCCGACGAGATGGTCGATATAGTCAAGACAAAAGGGAAAGTGGCCGCGGCTAAGGAAGTGGACGTAGTAACTACCGGGACCTTCTCGCCGATGTGTTCTTCAGGTGCTTTCATCAACTTCGGTCATTCCAAGCCGCCGATCAAAGCCTCTAAAGTATGGTTAAACGATGTCCCGGCTTATGCCGGTCTGGCCGCGGTGGATATTTACATTGGAGCCACCGAACCAGCCGAGGATGATCCCTTGAACAAGGTTTATCCAGGTGAGTTCAGATACGGCGGTGGTCACGTTCTCCAGGATTTGCTGGCCGGGAAGAAGGTTCGCCTGCGGGCTGAGGGTTATGGGACCGATTGCTACCCCAACAAGAAACTGGAGAAGGTCGTGACGATTCATGACCTGGTCGATGCTGTTTTGCTTAATCCCCGTAATTGTTATCAAAACTACAACTGTGCGGTCAATTTGACGGACCGGACCATTTATACCTACATGGGGACGCTGAAGCCGCATGGCGGTAATGCCAACTACTGCACCTCCGGCCAACTAAGCCCCTTATTCAATGATCCCTTTTACCGGACCATCGGTCTCGGCACCAGAATTTTTCTCGGCGGCGCTCAAGGTTTCGTTACCTGGCCGGGCACCCAGCATAACCCCAACGCCCCCCGGGGGGCCAATGGGGTCCCCTTGAAGGCGGCCGGGACCATCATGACCATCGGCAACCTGAAGGAAATGAGTCCCCGATACATCGTGGGGGTATCCATGCCCGGTTACGGGTGCACGCTGTGTGTCGGCCTGGGCATTCCGATTCCCATCTTAGACGAAGAGATGGCAGCATACACCGGGGTCTCGGATGAAGATATTTTCGCCCAGATAGTGGATTATGGGACCGATTATCCTAAAGTGACCGGAAAAACCTTGGGCCAGGTCAGTTATGCCGAGCTGAAATCGGGAACCATTACCGTCCAGGGGCAACAGATTCCGGCCACGCCTTTATCCAGCATGAGCCGAGCCAGAGAGATCGCCGACATCTTGAAGATGTGGATCCAAAAGGGCGATTTTCTCTTGGGAGAACCCCAGATGCTTCTACCCACCGCGACGGCGAAGTAAGCCGGTCTGTTCTAAAAAGTTCAGGTTCTTAGCCTATTCCGAATTTACCGTCCATACTCCGAAGGGGTTGACCCGCTAATCCCTTCGGAGTATCTTTTTCCAACCTGAATTCGATGAGTTTAATTAATTGGAAGACGGAAATAATTCCACCGATTTCGCCGAGGAACGCAGATGGAAAAGACCTGCAGACCCATTTTATCGTGATCATCTAGCTCCGGTTATTTAGGCCCAATTCTCGCCAAGTGATCTCCATCAGAATCTCTCCAACCTGGCCCTGCCGCCCCGGAGTCGGATCGTTATGACTGCCATATCTGTGACAAACCAATACCATCCAGCCGAATTCCTAATTGATCGCCAAGAAGCCCGATCTCCGGGGCAAGGGTGAATCATTCCCACCCGATTAAAGATGGTTTATAAACCATAAAATCTATTTTTTACCAATTGATATTTTGTCTTGTATATTTCTTCATCCTGAGCTATAATGAGGCCGTTAATCAGGATACCTGCTGAATAATTATGTGCAAAAAAAAGTATATTAACCGGTTCAAACAGTAAGTTCCGGGTCTTGGGGGTAATCAACCCCGATTACAAGTTTCGTTATTGCTTATCTTGGTAAGGGCACGACAATGCCGAGAATCCTGGTCGCTGAAGACGAGGTGGTTATTTGCCTGCAGTTAAAGAAGTGGCTGCGGAAGATGGGATACCTGCCGGTGGGCCAGGCCGTAACCGGACGGGAAGCCCTGAAAATGGCTAAGGAATTGAGGCCGGATGTGATCTTGATGGATGTCGGCATGCCCGGTGATCTGGATGGGATCGCCGCGGCTAAAATAATCACGCAGGAACTCAATATTCCGATTATCTTTGTAACTGGTTATACAAAAGACCAGGTGAGTGAAAAAACGGGAAGTATTGCGCCGGTCAGGCATATTGATAAGCCTTTTAGCTACCTGGACGTTAAGAACGCCATCGAGGTGGCCTTGGCGGTAGAACCGGCGAGAGGGTAGAGCCAAACAAAGACATGGCTATCTATTTTCAACAGGTGGGAGATTCTTGATAGAGGTGATGGTGCCTTCATAAATGATGAAACTGGGGTTACTGTGGTCGGAAAAGAGGTGATCACCTTCCCGGATGTAAGGGGTCAGGTGCCTCAATAATTGCTGACTAAAGGTCTTATAGTCGATCAGGTGAGTGAAGAAACGGTTGGGCAGGGCGCGGGCCTGGGTGATAAACGAAGGAATCTGTTCCACCGGGGCTTCCTCCCGATGGAGAAGGTAGTCGCGGATGTTGATCTGGCCGGGTGGAATCGTCCCCAGCAAAGTGACCTGAGGGGCTGGGAAGATCTGCCGCCGGTTGGTCAATTTGTATTCTACCGCACCATCTTCTCTGATAATGATGTCACAAAGCTGGACTCTTACGAGGCTACAACGGAGGTTGAAGATGGTCCGGCAATCCGGGCGGCCTTTTTGAGAAACGGAAATGAAGTCCAAGAACCGCTGCTGGACGGCATCCTCATTTCGTTCGGACTCCACCAACTTCCGGGTCAAAGATTTGGTGCGGCCCCGCCGTGACGAGGACTTTTCATATTTATCACGCCAGTATTGAAACCCCTCATCCTCAATCTTATTGTTCACGCTTTCGTAAGCCAGATTCAATTCGACGCACCGTTCCCCCTTTCCCCCCGTATCAGGATGAAATGCTTTCAGCAATATGCGATAATTGGACCTGACCAGGTCCTTGAGTTGGTCGTTGGATAAAGCCTTCACAATTTCCGGGGTCAGGCCGAATACCGCAAATGGATTTTTCAAATCTACAACCCTCGATGACGTTGCAACGTCGCACATCCTGAGTGATGGACACAATAATGAAAGGACGTAAAGGGCCTTGAAGAGAGCGCAGAGGTTCCCAACGGCTTTGGTCGTCCTCCGCTTGAAACCTCCACGTTCTCTATTTTCTTCTCCTCGTCCTCCGGTGCGTCAGGTCGGGCCTGGTTGATCTTGTAACCTGGAAGGTGGTTACCCTGCTAATTATTCATAATATCTTCTGCGTCTGATGAAATGTCAATGCGCATTTAGAGTAGGTCAAACGCTTCGTACCATTGCTCGGTAGTCAGGCTGCCGCGTTTGGTCGGGTTATTAACCTTGCCCAGAAACGCGTTGCACCGCTGTTTGGAATTCATCATGCCGAGATTGCTTCTGTTCTGAACCGCGTCCACAACGGCTTTCAGTGTATCTTCAACCATGTTCTCGCCGAGCTGACGGTAGGCCTCCCACTGTTCCTCGTCAAAGAACTGGTTCAGGGTCGATTCGTGCGGGAAAGCAGTGTGATAGGTCTTATAGCGATAGCTTTTGTACACCAGGGTATCCTTGTAATCAGACTCCTTCATGAACGGCTTGATCGTTTTCTCAGGCGCGGTCATGGACGACTTGATATAGACGAGAAGTCCCTCATAACCTTCAAGGTCACCTTTCACGTCACCGAGCACGCCGATATCGGCTATGGCATAGTGCCTCTGAGAAAAGCCGGAAACACCGGGACGGATAGTCTTATCAGGATTCTTGCGAAATTGGATGGTTACGCCCAGAATGTTCCGGGCCTGAATTACCAGGTTCTGCAGATCACCAAAGCCGTAGTCCGGGTCAGCGGATGCGTCGATGGCTATGATCAGCCGGCAGCGACGGCGGAGTAACTCGAAGACTCCCAGGTTTTCGATGTGGCCACCGTCTGATAGGGACACCCGATCCTTTTTGGAATTAGAAAGAGCGAAAAGTTCCGTAACGTGGTAATAGGGCCACAAGGTCGGCTTGTATCGGGACCACCAGGTCGGCTCAGGGGAGGAATGGAAGCGGGGGTTAGGCGCCCGGTATCCGATGCGTATATTGAGGATGGTCATGAAGAAGGCCAGTATCCGGTTCGTGTAATGCCCCATGTTTGGGTTGACCGCGGCCCCTGAAACCGCCATGGCGGTGGCCAGGGTCATTCTATTGTAGGTGCCTTTGGAAGTCGGAGCGTAACCGGTGATCTCGGAACCGCAATAAAAAGGGGAAAGGACGAAGTGCTCGAAGGTTTTAGTCCCGGCGAATGACTTGTCCTTTTGCCCCAACAGGTTGAGACAGGTGTTGATAAGAGGATAGGGGGCGCATCCCCAGTCTTTAGGGTCATTTAATTTCCCTGGTTTCCTTGGGTAACCGGGGTTAAGTTGAGCCAGATGACACTTGGAAGAAACACCTTTGCGTAGACGGAGGTACGCGTCGGCCAGGCTATCGCGGTAAAACCGGTGGAAGGTAATTATGTTGGGGTTGGCGAAGCAGCCGATTATGATCATGACGATCAAAAGAAGAAATAAGGTTAAGACACAGAGTCCGGCGCATTGTTCAAGGCAGCTAGGCCACCAAGACAAGCTCTTGGTCAGCCGCAAAGACCAATCTTCAATCTGTTTGATACATATACAGTCATTTATCAGGTGGGATAAAACACTTCCAGGAGCAGGGAAGGCCCTCCAAACCTGATGTGTTACCCAGGGGATTAGCACCACGAGGGTGACCCCCTCCAGATTATTGAGGAATCGGGACGACCAAAGCCAGTGCGATAAGTGACGGAGAGGATGAAAAAAGAAATGGAAGGCGAGGAAGAAGATAACTGCACAAAGGAGAATTTGGTCATAGCGATGACACACGAACGCGTCCAGTCCCATATAGATACAGTTCACGAGAACCACAAGAAAGGAGATCAGCAACAGTAGCCACGTCAAATTCATGAGGAAGCTATAAATGTAAGCCCCGAGAAGTCGGATTTTACCCCAGAATTTCTTAACGCCCGTTCCAGGAGCCAAATAAGAAGCGTGGCCCCGAAGATAGCCTATGTCCTCGTCGTTGAACAGTTTGTCAAAAGAGTCGGGACCTAATTCTTTGCTGAGCCTGAGAGTGGCATGGACGTAACTCGCCGTATAACCCCCTCCCGACACCGAAGAGATATAATCGGCATGCTTGAGCAGGCAGTGCTCGTTAATGGATTGCAGGGCGCCAAGACAAATCGTGGCCGAGCGAACACCGCCTCCCGAGAGTGCAATCCCCACAGGATCACCAGGCTGATCATCTTCAGAAGATAAACAGAGTTTTTTCCTCCTTTCAGCGATGGCTTGGCGTTCTGCTTCTAGTACCTTTGTAAATTCCTCTCCCTTATCTTTGTCTTTTTCAACATTCTCCTTGGCCTTACAGTTCATGATACCTCCCATAAGGTTTTACAGGCAAAGCAGTCGAGCTGATGATTATCGATACGTTTTTCCAAAATTGCGCATGGTTTCAGAACAATCCCAGCGGTCCAGGCGGACTTCGATGAAGGCCATGGAATCG
>JADFXK010000247.1 GCA_015233625.1 Deltaproteobacteria bacterium
GAGGCAAGGGTCCGGTCTCGCTTGTGATCAAACGGATGGGAATAATCCGACTTCGGGTGGCTTAGCCAGACGATAAACCCAAAACACCGGTTCGTGGCCGGCAGTGTTGGGGTCGAAGGGCGTGAAGTAGTCTATAATCTCACCCCGGCCATTAGTGCATAGACCAGAGACTGGGGCGGTAATCCTATTGAAGTAAAGTGGTGACTGTGACCGTAGTTGAAGTAGAAACAGTCGTAGCCGTGGATGTGGTGACCGTGGTGGTGGTTGTCAGGGTGGTGGTCGTACTGGTAGTCGTGGTGCTAGTATAGTTCGGTGAGGTAATGAAAGACCACACGCCACTCGTCTTAGAGTCTTGTTGGTTCTTCATCCTGATGCGCCAGTAATAAAGAGTATTGAGCTGCAGACCGCGTACTTCCTGGGTGTAGCCGTTAATATTAGTGATGGTGGTGGCATCGGGAAAGACATTCGGATCCGTGCTCCATTGGAGATCAAAGACCGCTCCATAGGGCAGATTAGTGGGGTAAACACTCCAGGTGAAATCCAAGATGCCGTTGGCCTGCAGATCCACCTGGTCCTGGCCATTACGCGGAAAATAGGGGCTGACACTGAAATCATTAAGGGAATTGTCGTCTCCACCGCAAGATATATTTAGCAGCGGCAAAGACAACAGTAAGATTAATCCGAATATGATAGGAGCCAAACGGTGACGGCGCATAACACCCTCCTGGTTACTTGTGAATGAGCTTTTGAGCCTCATTGATTTTTTCGTTTAACAGGTTGACTAAATCCTGAGCCTCACCTAGTTTGGCGGCGGCTTCTGTGTAACCCATGGCTGTCAGTTTCTCCTGCCAGGACCGATAGGACTCGGCATGTTCTTGATTATGGTGGATCCAGTGGGGGAAAAGGACGTCTAACTTATCGTGGTCAGTATGGTGCATAAAGTATTTCCTTTCATTTCACTTTGGAACCGGCTCCCTCAACTCATTTAAGGAACGATTAAATACTATATCAGACGGTGGGATTTAATCAACCAGACGCCTCGGTCGGAGCTAAAATCCAAGATCAGCCAGGACTTTATCCACGGAGTCTTGTTTCAGACCATGATCTGTCGGCCCCTTGAGTTCCATCATGGCGCTTTCCACCTGATCGGCGGCTTGTTTTCTTAATGCCTCAATATCTTTGGTGGGATCTTGTTCGATGGACTGAATCCCGTAATTCATGGTCAACAGCAGCTTGATGACGCTGGCCTGGATGCCTTGCAGCATTCTGATGATCCGTTTGATCTTTTGGCCGGTAAGGTCCTGGAACGACAAGGTTTGAATGATACCGGTGAGTTGATCACGATCTGTCTCCAATATTTTGGATATCTGCCTAAGAAAACCTTGAGTTTTGGCCCGATTGGGCGTCTCGTCCAAATCCAACAAGTCGGCCTGCCCAAGTATATCCGCACAGAAATCTCGGTTTGTTTCGATGGCCTCAATAGAGTCGAAGATGGTGTTGGCGGCATTCTCGGTATCCCGGATGACTGTGTCTAAGATATCTGTCATCTCAGTCACTTCACTCTTGGTCTTAGCGATACTCTCTTGGGACAGGACCTGTGTCCCGGGGGGATATCCCGGGAGAGATTTGATGTCACCGGACATCTTTTTGGCCATCCGGCCCAGTTCGTCTTTCATTTCTTTGCTGAGAATCTGGTAGATGTCTCCGGTGGCCTCCCTGGCAATGGTGCCGGTGAGGTTTCCAGGTGCGGAGATTTCGAACTTAATTTGAACCAGTTGCCCGCCGGCGAGTTCATAATTTAAGGTTTGAACGACCCTCTCGGTTTCCATGACCTTTGCCTTTGTGAAGGTTATTTCAGAACTATCTTTTCAGAACTATTTGTGATTGTTAGGTTTATATCCAGGCGATAACTCGCCCTCTGGCCGGTCACCAAACCACCTAAAAACTAGTGAATATCACAGACAATATTTTTGATCCCTTGCTTCAGCCAGAGTGGGGTTCGACAGAAGGCTAAAATAACGTCTCGGAGGCTTGAAAAGGACTGTAACAGAGTTTCAGTTGCGGCCAACCTCGATATATTTACCATTCTTTGAATCGATAATCAACTTTAATCCAGGGCAAGCTTATGAAATAATTTCCGCCCCGATAAAGTTGGTCGGTTTAGATTCGCCGCGCCCAAAAACATTGCTTTGGGCTTGACACCGCGGACGTTGATCACGGCAGGTTGGAATAAAATTTATAGGATAACAGGGCGATGAGTGAAGAAAAGTTGTCATGGGTATCATTCCCTCGATAACCCTTGGGACGCGAGTAGCTAAAGATTAACATTTTTTTGATGAATGTTAGAGAGATAGCCCGATGAAAGAAGCCGTACTACCGGAGTCAGCTTATATGTTGGCCCGAAGTCTTGTCCCGGATATAGGGCTGTATTATGATATAGCAAATTTAAGGCCGGCGGTATCTAAAAAAAACTGATTAATTTTCAGCGTCAAAATCACTCCGGTGATGTCGAAGAATCAATGTCTGATAAAATCGCACAGACATCATGTGCATACTTGCTAAGCGCGGGATGAATTGCTCCCCGCCTTTCGACCCAGGCTGGAACTTCACTCTTGAGATTGATTTTTAAAGCCTGTTGCTATGTCCGGCACACAAGCAAAAGGCCCGGAATTCTCACCACCCGGGCCTCCTACCTTTAATTTCATCTAAATTTTAGTCGACGTTCTCAAAGACACCGGCCGCGCCCATGCCACCGCCGATGCACATAGAGACCATTCCGTACTCCACCTGGCGACGCTTCATCTCGTGGATCAACTGCACGGTGAGTTTAGCTCCGGTGCACCCCAACGGATGCCCCAGGGCGATGGCCCCACCATTGACATTGACGATTTCCGGATTGATGCCCAGGGTCCGGACTACGGCCAGGGCCTGGGAGGCAAAGGCTTCGTTGAGTTCGATCAGGCCGATCTTGTCTAGCTTTAGGCCGGTCTTCTTCATCAGTCTGGGGATGGCCTCAATTGGTCCGATCCCCATATAACGGGGGTCCACCCCGGCCACGGCGAAACCAATGAATTTGGCCAAGGGCTTTAACCCCAGAGATTTGGCCCGGTCCTTTTCCATGACCACCACGGCCGCGGCGGCGTCGCTCATCTGGGAGGAGTTGCCTGCCGTTACTGAGCCCCCGGCCTTAAACGGGGACTTTAGCTTAGCCATTTGCTCCAGAGTAGTCTTGCGCGGACCTTCATCCACCTCAAATATCTTCGTTTTGGTTTTGGGCTGCCCAGCATCGTCCACCCAGGCGTCAGTCACTTCCAGCGGCATAATCTGATCCTTAAACACACCGCTTTCGATGGCGGCCAGGGCCTTGGTGTTTGAGGCCAGTCCAAAGGCGTCTTGATCCGCCCTGGAGACCTGGTACCTTTCCGCCACGTTTTCGGCGGTCAGGCCCATGTTCATGTATGCTCCGGGAAATTCAGCGGATAAAGTCGGGTTGGGGGCAAACCAGTACCCGGTCATGGGCACCTGGCTCATGGATTCAGCCCCGCCGGCAATGATGGCCTCGTCGAATCCGCACATGATCCGTTCCGCGGCCAGGGCAATGGTCTGCAGTCCGGAGGAACAAAACCGGTTGACCGTCTGGGCCGGCACGGAATGAGGCATGTTGGCTTTCATGGCCGCCACCCTGGCGAAATTTAGGCCCTGGGTATGCTCCGGAAAGGCGCAACCAAGAATAATATCGTCTATTTCTTCCGGCTTCAAACCGGGAACTCTCTTGAGCACTTCTTGAATCCCCGCGGCGGCCATATCGTCCGGCCGAACATTGGCCAGGGCGCCCTTTTTGGCCCGGCCTACGGCAGTCCTGGCTGCAGCCACAATAACGGCTTTTTTCATCTGGCAATCTCCTCTATAACCGGCCACCTGCGTCTAAGGCTGGGGCCGGAGGATAACAATCATTTATTGTCTGCGCATTCCGTCTGGCGGGCTCAGGCTAATTCCGAAGTGGCTTGTTATTCATCAGCAAGTAGCGGACCCGGTCTTTGGTTTTTTCCTCACAGCACAAGGAGACAAAGGCTTCCCGCTCCAGATCTAGAATGTATTGTTCCGTGACCCATTGAGGGCTGCTCAGGGCACCGCCGGCGACCACGTATCCCAGTTTGTCCACGATCAGCCGGTCGTGATCCGAGATGAAGTGGCCCTCACTCATCATATATCCCGACAGTTGAGCCGCAGCCAGGCCACGGCGGCCGAGCGCATAGATGTTTTTGCCTTGAATCGGCGGCCGATACCCGGCTTCGCTCATGTGGATAACCATCTTTTTGGCTTCGGCGATAAGATGGTCGCCGTTCATAACCACCCGGTCGGAGGGAGACAGGAACCCTATGGCCCGGGCATCCTGGGCGCTGGCCGAAACCTTGGCCATGGCGATGGTTTCCAAAACGCGCTGGAGGAAGGGCAGCGGATCGACGTCAGGGGTGGCCATGGCTGGGGCAACAATGCGGCGGAGCAGTTCCTTACAACCGGTCCCGGCCGGGATGACGCCGACCCCCACCTCCACCAGACCCATATAGGTTTCACCCGCGGCGCAAATGGCGTCCGCACCCATGCACACTTCGCAACCGCCACCCAGGGCCATGCCAAAGGGCGCGGCCACTACCGGGATGGAGCTGTACCGCATGGACATAATCACATCTTGCAGTTCCTTGACGACCTTCTCCAAGACTTCCCACTGCTTAGGCTCGGACGCCATCAAGATCTGGAAGATATTGGCCCCCACGGAGAAATTCTGCCCTTGATTCCCGATGACCAGACCGCGGAAGTTCTTCTCGGCCTCCTGGACGCTTTCCTTGATCATCTGGATTACATCGCCGTCCAGAGAATTGGCCTTGGTCTGGAATTCTAAACCCGCCACCCCGTCGCCCAAATCGATCAGGCAAGCGCCGGCATTCCGTCTGATGATCTTGTCCTGATCCTTCAGGTCTTTTAAAATCATGATATTGGGATCTGCCGGGATTTCCAGGTAGCCTTTGGTCGCCAAATCATAGTAGAGGCTCTTGGTGCCTTCTCGTTTATAGAAGGTCTCGCATCCCGCGGCCAGCATGTCTTTGACCCAGCCCGGAACAGGCAGACCATCTTGCTCCATCATCTCTGCTGCGGCCTTGACACCCAGGGCATCCCAGATCTCAAAAGGGCCCATTTCATGGACGAAGCCCCATCGCACCGCCTTGTCCACATTGACGATGTCATCGGAGATTTCCGGGACCCGCATCCCGGCATAGGACAGAGCCTGAAGGATCGTGGCCCGATAAAACTTCCCGGCCCGGTCATCGGCGGTCACCAATTGGGCGAATCGCTTGGCCAGGGGTTTGACCTTCTTAGCCGCTTCGACGGAGGGAAAGTTTTCTTTGGTCTGGGCGCGATAAGTCAAGGTGGCCAGGTCCACAACTTCGAAGTCCCTTTTGCCGTCGGGCGTAGTCACTTTCTTATAAAAACCTTGCTGGGCTTTGTTACCCAGCCGGCCCTGCTCCAGCATGGTGTCCATGACCCTGGTCACGTCCGGCGATTTTAGGATCTCCCGTTGCTCGTCATGGGGGATGAGGGGGTAAAGATTGTTGGCCACGTGGGCGGCGATGTCGTTGCCGACCAGGTCGTTCAGCCGGAAGGTGCCGGTTTTGGGATGGCCGATGATCGGCCCGGTCAGGTAGTCCACTTCTTCTACGGTATAACCGTTCTTCGCCGCATAATCGATGACGAAGCATCCGGTGACGGAGACCATCCGGTTAGCAATGAAGTTGGGCGTGTCTTTACAGAAGACGACGCCTTTGCCCAACACTTTTTCACCAAAGTAGGCCATATAGTCGAGTATCTCCCGGCTGGTCTCGGGCGTGGGAATAATTTCAAATAGTTTAAGATACCTGGCTGGATTGAAAAAGTGGGTGCCTAAAAAGTGCTCCTTGAAATCAGCAGAACAATCTTCACAAATATTGTTGACCAAGAGGCCGGAGGTATTGGTCGAAACTATCGCCCGGGGCTGCCGCACGGATTCAATCCGAGCCATCAATTGCTTCTTGATCTCCAGCTTTTCAATGATAACTTCGATAATCCAATCCGATTCACCGACCCAATTGAAGTTGTCCTCCATATTGCCGATGGTAATGCGATCCAGGTACCCAGGGGTGAATAGGGCGGCGGGTTTGGATTTTTTTACCGCCTCCAGGCCGGAAGCCACGATTCTGTTTTTTACCGCGGGGCTGTCCAGGGTTAGTCCTTTGGCTTCTTCCTCTGGAGTCAATTTGTTCGGCGCAATGTCGATCAAGTATACCGGCAGGCCGGCGTTAGCCAAATGGGCGGCGATTCCCCCCCCCATGACGCCCGAGCCAATGACGGTGGCACGTCTGATGTTGAAACTCATGTGTTACCTCCTGGTATTAGAGTCGGTGTTCAGTAACGTGTTGCGGGTTTCGAGTTGCGTGTTGCGTGTTACGGGTTACCAGTCAATGTCATTAACTTAAGGATTCTGAGCGTATCTTTAACCATGTCCCCAGGGTGGCGCTTCGCTCACCCTGGT
>JADFXK010000248.1 GCA_015233625.1 Deltaproteobacteria bacterium
AAACGGTTGACCAAAATCTAGCCTCACCCTTTCTTACCCCTTGAGCCATTGCAACGGTCTATGGAAAGGACGCGCATGAAAAAATACTTACCGTTGATCTTACTTATTTTATTGATTATATTCCCCCTAGTGGGACGGGACGATTACCATCGGCATTTGATGATCCTGGTCCTGATGTGGGTGGTCATCGGCACGGGGTGGAACATCATCGCCGGATGCACCGGTCAGGTCTCCTTTGGGACCAGCGCTTTTTTTGGGGTAGGCGCGTACACGGCCGGGCTGTTTTCTTTCAAGTTGGGGCTGTCGCCCTGGTGGGGTCTGGCTGTCAGCGGCCTGGTTTGTATGGCGTTGGCCTTCCCCTTCGGCTGGATCAGCTTTCGCTTGCGGGGGCCCTATTTTGCCCTAGTCACGCTGGCTTTGGGTGAAATCTTACGGCATATCGCCACCATTTGGGAATCCCTGACCGGCGGCATGGTGGGCATCCTGATCGTCCAGACCTACGTGTCAAAGGTGCCTTACTATTACATTGTGTTAGCTCTGGCCGTCCTCTCCGTGGCCGGCGTCAAGGTGATCATGGGCACCAAGTGGGGTTATTATTTCTTATCCATCCGAGAAGATCAAGACGCGGCCGAAAGCCTCGGCATCAACACCCAGTTCTATAAGATGCTGTCTTTAAACATTTCCGCGTTCATCACCGGGATGGTGGGAGCCTTGTATATGGTCTACATGGGGTTCATCGACCCGAAGGTGGTATTTTCGCTCCATGACATTTCCATCATGGCCATCCTGGTCGGGATTGTCGGCGGCGTCGGGACCATTTACGGACCGGTCGTCGGGGCTTTCATCATGGTTGGGCTGCAGGAATTTTTTCGGACCGGCTTTTTTGGTCTGTTCAAATGGTTGGGGGCCGTCACCAATGCCGAAGCAGTCAAGGTGGCCGCCAAATATGTTAGTGAAGCCCACGTGTTAGGGTTCGGGATACTGGTCGTGTTGGTCATCCTCTACCTGCCCAACGGGATCGTGGGGGACTGGAGCAAAATTATCGGGGCGTTCATCCCGCGGCGCAAAAAGGAGGTTCAACGGTGAGCTTTCTGGAAGCCAAGCATCTGACCAAGAACTTCGGCGGCCTGACTGCGGTTGGGAATGTCAGTCTTAAAGTTGAACAAGGAGAAATATTTGGTTTGATCGGCCCCAACGGGGCGGGTAAGACTACTTTGTTCAACCTGATCAGCAGCTTTCACATCCCGACCAGCGGTCAGGTGTTCTTCAAAGGCCGAAACATCACCGGGATAAAAACCCATAAGATCTGCCGGCTGGGGATTTGCCGGACCTTCCAGGTAGTCAGGCCCTTGCGCCGGATGACCGTCTTAGACAATGTGATTGCGGCCGCCTTTTCCCGAACCAACTCCAAGGCTCGGGCCTATGATCTGGCCATGGAAACTATGGAGTTCTGCGGCCTGCTGCACCGTAAAGACGCCCTGGCCGGGGGGCTGCCCATTGGCGAGCGGAAGCGGTTGGAGATCACCCGGGCCATGGCCACCAGGCCGGAACTTCTGCTGTTGGACGAGACCGCGGCCGGCCTCAACCCGACCGAGTCCGAGCTGGCCATCAAACTGATTCTGAAAATCCGCGACCGGGGCGTGACCATCATCATCGTGGAACACAACATGAAGATCATCATGACCATTTCCGACCGGATTCACGCCATCAGTTTCGGCCAGAGCATAGCCGAAGGAACGCCTCAGGAGGTGTCCTGTAATCCTGCGGTAATTGAGGCTTACCTGGGTGAAGAATATGATCAATGCCTCACCTGAGGCCTGCTTGGGGGAAGAATATGCTCAAGGTTGATGGAATCGACGTCTTTTACGGAGACCTCCAGGTCTTGTGGAACGTGTCCCTGGAAGTGCGGGAAAAGGAGATTTTGGTCTTGGTCGGAGCTAATGGGGCTGGAAAATCAACGACCATCAAAACTATCTCGTCATTGTTGCGCCCGGATAGAGGCCGGATTACCTTTAACGGCCATCGCCTGGACTTAGAGCCGGCCCATAAAATCATCGAACACGGGATCGTCCACGTCCCGGAAGGGCGCCGGTTATTTACTCAGATGAGCGTGGAAGAGAACCTGATCATGGGCTCCCTCCATGGGGAGGCCAAACCCAGGCGATTTGAGACCATGGCCCATGTCTATGAGCTTTTCCCCCGGCTTAAGGAACGCCGCAAGCAACTCGGGGGGACTCTCTCGGGTGGCGAGCAACAGATGCTGGCTATCGGCCGCGGTCTGATGTCCCTGCCGAAACTGATGATGTTCGACGAACCGTCTCTGGGGCTGTCGCCGATTCTGGTTCAGAATATCTTCGGCATCATCAAGCAGATTAGCCAGGAGGGAGTGGCGGTGCTCCTGGTGGAGCAAAACGTGAAGCAGACGTTGAAGATGTGTGACCGGGCCTACGTCATGGAAAACGGCCGGATAGTCATGGAGGGGGCCGGCCTCGAACTTCTAGAGAATGCCCAGGTCCGGGAAGCCTTTTTGGGGATTTAGGGGGCTGACGGGATGTGATTGTCCCCAACAGGCGGGCCTAACAGATCTTCTTCGGTTGGTATTTCTCCCAGCAGTGCATGTATTTTGCGCTTGACACTGCCCGGATAATATTTAATAGTGGCCAAGCCTTGGCCTTTGACGACCTTTGACGATAGGGTTCAATGTGGCAGAGTGGTGGTATAAAATAGATGTTCCGCCACGGTAACCAAGATGCCCAGGCAGGGTTAATGCAACAGGTTTTGCCTTAGCCTGGTCTCAAGATTTCGGGTACACCTATTGATTCAGACCGAGGCGCTGATGCCACATCTTACCCCCCGGAAACGCAGATGAGTTATTTTATCGGGCGCAAGAGATTGGTGCGGGAGGTCATAAGCAAGCTGACGACCCGCCAATCCATGGAATTGATCGGGCCGTCGCGGATAGGCCTGACCTCGTTGCTGAAGCATCTCTGTAACCTTCCCGCCACGCCTGACGGATTCCAGCCTATACACCTGCGGACTTACGTTGACTGTAAGCAGCAGATTATGGGGGCCGGAATCAGAGATTTCTTTTCCGCCATTATCCCTCCTTTTCACCAACTCCATAAAGCACACCCCAATTTTCCCGCCGAACCTGTTTCCTTTGAACCCGAAGCCGTGGAAGGCTACTTTAGATCGATCAAGACGGGTGGCTGGATAGTCATATTTTTCTTGGACAATTTCCACGTCACCGCCCAACGGACCACCGGTTCGCCGCGGGAATTTTTCGACCAGTTGCGGGGACTTCTAACCGACCAGTTGATGGTCTTTTGCCTCACCTCTGAAGGGGACGAATGCGCCCGGTATGCCCCGTCCGATGCCGCGACCTCGCCTTTTTTTAATTATCTGACCTCAAACCGCGTCGGTCTCTTGCCTGACCCGAAATCCATCATTTCCCAAGATGTCAGGTCCTTTTTCCCAGACATCTCCGAAGAGGTTCTGGATATTTTTCACGCCCTGGCTGGGCGACATCCCGTCCTTATTTCGGCATTTCTGTCTTTAATTACAATTTTTGGTAATCAAGAAGTAATCGCCCAGGCCGACGACACGGTATTAACCAGGTTATCTAAAGAATTCAGGCAGGAAGTTGCCGAGGTCATCCTGACCCAGTTTCAGGAAACCCCGCCGGACATCAAGGAACTATTCCGAAAGGCCCTGCTCCATCAGAAGGATTTGAGTCAGGGAAATATAACGTCCTGGCATAAGTCCGATCTGGATCTCCTCCAATGGAACAGGCTACTGGTCAGAAGTGAAGACGGAGGAAGCTACCGGTTCCCATCGGATTATTGGGTGAAATTCTGGCCCTCCCTCCAAGAATTTTTTTCGTCTGACCCTCCCGTTAGGCTGGCAAAGCTGTCGCAGTGGAAAAAAGTGATCAAGTTTATTTTTCCATTCTACTTACTCGATATCCCCATGTCGCTCCGGGCCACAGTTGGGAGCGTGGCTTTGTGGACATTTTTCCTATTGGTCATATTGGTCCTATTCACCAAGTCGTGCAGATAAATCATCGTGAATTATTCATTCCAGGTAATTTCAGTGGGAAGACATTTAAGGATGATGAACAAAGCAACTCAACAATATATCAATCAAGTACTGCTTTATATCATTTACGCCGTGACCACCATGACCCATATCGTGGCTCTGTCTGAACTGTTGGTCCGTAACGGGGGACAGATTCTTGTTCAGATACTGCAGGAGTTATTGCCGTACTCTAATATGCCTGGAATTAGAGCCTGGTGAAGTGTCGCTTGCCTGCTCTGGTTTACCTTCGGCCTTTCCTTCTTTGTCGTTTTGGGGTTTAAGGAACGGATCGCCTGGTTGCGTAGGGGGATGGATTTTTGCGTCGCCAAGGCCCGAAGCAATGGAGTCTATTCATTAGTCAAGCATCCGGTCAAGACCGGGATAATCATGTCTTTTTTTGCACAGTTCTTTTACAGCTTTAATCATGGTCGTTTGGCCTGGTATCATCTCTCAATGAATCTGGTGATAACGGCGTTGCACTCTTTGGCCGCTCTGGAGGACACCATCTCCTCGCTGCTCAGCCAGGAGCAACGTCAATATATCCTTCGGGTACCCATGGTTATGTCTCTGCAGGTAAGGTTTTGCCTTTCATCGGTAAGAAAGCTACTTGTAAAATCGCCATCGACTGGAAAAAGGGCCAATTATTTTTTCGGGTATTTCAGGAGTCGCCGACTGACTTTTTTCTGTTAATAAGCAGTGTATTATCTATTTTTGTCAGGATACTTTTGGTGCCTTAATCTCCATCCGTTGGATCTAGTTCCAGGGAAGAAGCTTTCCTGATGCGGTGGTTTTGGAGTACAAATGAAACAGAAGCATAGCGTCGACCTATCCTCCAATTTCGGTAGGAGTTCTGAGGATGCTCTTGATCAAAACTTGCTAGGTCAAATAATCAATGGGTTTCTGTTTCGACCGTTGGCCCATTTCGACCAATGGCGCCCGACTTTTCTAACGCGCCCGGGCTATTTTTTGCTCCATGTCTTGCTATTTAGTCTTCTTTACCTGGAGTTCGGAATTTTGCTTACTTATGTATATACCATAGTGGTTATGTACGTGGTTTTCCCAGAGTCCGAATTTCTGCTCCTTCCTATCAAGACACTGAGCTGGGTATTCTTCAGCTATTTTCTCAACCTGTTGGTTAGTGGACTCATTTGGTCCAGCATTATTATCTTTCCATTGTCCCTTGTATCTGTATGGCAATCAGGACAACCAGACCGGGCTAAAGGACTATCCCCGTTTTTCGCCAGGGGCCTGCTGGCCATCTGGTATGCTTTGATTATATACCCAACGGCGGTTCTTTTTTTTATTTTTATTAAGTGGTCATTTCCACTTAATTACCTGCTTCTGGGCATTCAATCTGCTGTTCTCTTACAAGTTATCTTTATCGCACTGGGTGGTTTCGTGGGGGAGGAAAGGGCCATCCTGATAAGCCGTAGGATACGAGAGATCCTGACGCGTGGTTTGGTCATCCCAATATTAATGCTGTTGTTTGCCTTCGCCATCATTCAGGCCGAGTGGACCTTGTGGCCGTTAGCTCCTATTCGTAAAGTTTTGGTAGATAGTCCATGGTCTTCGGTTAAGGAGATGGTTCATTTCCTCTTGGGTTACGCGATGTTTCTCGCCGCTGTACGCTATCGTCTGACCTACGTACTGACCTTGCCTTATCACTATTATAAGACTCGTCGGTTCCTCAACCTGCTCAAAAACGACCCCAATACAGATATTCCAGATCCCTTGCCTTTGCCGATGTATCAGGAAGACTACTGTTTTGGATCGGTACCGCTTCTTGAGGAGCTAGTTGAAGAATGCGCCAAGAAACCAGGCTGGTTGGAGGAGAACCTGGTCAACATTGTCGCTCATTTATATTTTAGGACCAACCATCAAAAAACTGCCGGAAACATACTCTACCAAGGGGTGATGGTATATGGAGATCTTTTTGCCGTGCTGTTTTTGCTAATGAATAATGAATCCGGCCGAAGATTGCTCCGGGAAGATGCTCTGGGACAAATAACTAATCGTTTTCGCAAGAATTTCAAAGAACGGGCAGACGCCGTTGCACAACGTAAAGCGGATATCGTCCAACTGTGGCGAAACCTGGTAAACGCGAAGTACGCTTGGGCGGTGAGTGTTGGTTTCCGGGAGGTCATGATAACGGTTCTAAGTGAGCTGCTCAGTCTGAGCGAAAAAAAGAGCGGCCCTTGGGAGAGTTCCAGCGGTGTGGCTGCGGCCAGGTTCATCTCGTTGCTCCATCAGGGCCTTTCAGCGACCACGGTTGATGATCTTCGAGAGTTTCGGTATCGGCGGCGGGACAAGACTATTTTTAAGCAGGCGAAATTGATGCCCCAGGTTGAATTATTGGACGTTCTCTGTGATATTGGCCGAGATGCTGATTTCTCAGCAAGCTCCAAAAGACCGCGAGACCAACTGGCCCACCTCGATCAGGCGCTCTTTCGAATTGATCAGGTT
>JADFXK010000249.1 GCA_015233625.1 Deltaproteobacteria bacterium
AACGCTATCGTCACAGAGTTTAAGGACATCGTTCAGCACCCGGTCCTAAAGAAATGGCTATATCTGCCCGAAGACACCGAGGATTTTGAAACGGTAGCTTCAGATATTGTGGAGGCGCTAAAAAGGAATGACCCCCGGTTTGGAGTTGAGCCCAAACAGAGAAAGAAACGAAAACCTAAATGACACAATGTCCGTATACCATCAGTCGGGTTAACCGCTCGCACATATACGTTTCCTTGTGCCGTACCGGAGTTTGCCACAAATCTGCCCGGAGTTACGCTATTCCTCTCGGCATTTCCAGGCTCTAAGCCATCAGCCAAATTCGCGGGCCCCGCAATGACCAAGCGCACGAAACAAAATTAACCGCCGTTTTGAGGATATGAAGTATTGTTCATCATTGCGCAAATCTATTCATACCTATGGCTATTCTTAGACAAATTAAACTCTGATAAAACAATTAATTAGTGTAATTTACACTGCTGGCACGTAAATTGCTACAACTATTACATCTTGTTGTATTTGTTGTATTTTAATGCAGGGGAATTTCAATGTAGTGTCGGCCGCCATAGGCTGGCTGAGCTTGTTAAATAGTAAGGAGGTTCAAATGAAAGCTGTCAGACTGTTGGTTCTTTTGTTCGCTTTTTTTGCCATTTCTCAGAACGCGTGGGCAGAGTATCTGCAATTCGATTTCGGTGTCGGGGAACATCGCTCGCATATGCAAAGGTGGGGCTGCAGAGAGTGCAGGTATCATGAAAAAAGGTGTTGGGAAAGGTATAGAGAAACAGGAAGTGAAAGAGTGAAGCGCTCTTGCAGAGAAATTAAAGAAAAATGTGAATACAGGTGCCGCAGATAATGTAAGACTGTGTACCGATATATTAGAAATTAAATCTTGCTCCGCCCATCATACCATATAGGAGCAGGATTTTAATGTATCGTCAGCGGCCGCATGCCGCCAACTTGCATATCTCTATATGACAAGTTTCCCAATGAATCCGAAGGCAGGGAACCAAACAAAGGCACGTCTCCCAACTGAGGCTACATGCAAGGCGTCATTCGTGGAAATACCTGCCCACGGTAGTTGCCGCCCACCGAAGAGGTATTGCAGAACCCGAAAGCCAGATGGTTTCCTGGTTGGGTGAACGCTTCAAAACATTTCTCTCCGCGCTACTGCGCGGCATTTCGGAAAGAGGGGGGCTTAAAGCATTAAAAACAATCCTTTGAAACAATTGGGAACACTTGGCCAGTCTATCTGGCTGGACTACATACGGCGGGATCTAATTGCGGGCGGCGGGCTCCGGCGTATGATCGAGGAGGATGGACTGCGGGGGATGACATCGAATCCATCCATCTTCGAGAAGGCGATTGTGGACAGCCACGATTACAAGGAGAACTGAACAATGACGGCTACAACTCTTTCCCCTGAACTGCTACATAATATGAATGCCTACTGGCGTGCAGCCAACTATCTGTCGGTTGGACAGATTTATCTTTACGACAATCCACTACTGAAGGAGCCTCTGAAATTGTCCCATGTCAAGCCGCTGGTAGTGGGTCACTGGGGCACGACGCCGGGCCAGAGCTTTATCTATGTGCATTTGAACCGGGTCATCAACAAGTATGACCTCGATATGTTGTCCCGGCCACGGTGGCCCTGCAATAGTAGCCAATACCTACTTGGAAGGTACTTACAGTGAGGTTTATCCCAATGTCTCGCAGGATGAGGCCGGGATAAAGAAGCTGTTCATGCAGTTCTCGTTTCCCGGCGGGATTCCCAGCCATGTTGCTCCGTCAACGCCGGGGTCGATTCACGAAGGCGGCGAGTTGGGCTATTCGCTCAGCCATGCCTTCGGGGCAGCATTGGACAATCCCGATCTGATTGTCGCCTGTGTCATAGGCGACGGTGAAGCGGAAACGGGCCCCCTGGCTACCGCATGGCAATCCAACAAGTTTCTCAATCCGATCACCGACGGAGCCGTACTGCCAATTCTGCACCTCAATGGTTACAAGATCAGCAACCCAACTGTCCTGGCCCGCATCGAACATGAGGAGTTGGAACAATTTCTGCGAGGCTGTGGCTGGACGCCCTACTTCGTGGAAGGCGATGATCCGGATGAGATGCATCAACTTATGGCCGCCATTTTGGAAAAGGCAATCGAGGAGATCCGGAAAATTCAAAGCAACGCTCGAAACAATAATGACAATACCCGGCCGCGCTGGCCCGTAATCGTTCTAAAGTCGCCCAAGGGCTGGACGGGACCGAAAGTCGTCGATGGCCTGCAAGTTGAGGGCACGTTCCGCTCGCACCAGGTACCGCTTCTGGTGGATTCCGCTCATCCCGATCATCTAAAGCAGCTCGAAAGCTGGATGAAGAGCTACAAGCTGTAGATCGGCTGCCGCATTTGGGCGCTAAGGGGGCTTACCTGAAGCAGACGATGCAGGACAAGCTCATCGAGCACAAGGAGTATATCGACAAGCACGGCCAGGACATGCCGGAAATACGGAACTGGAAATGGAGTTGAGACGAAACGCAGAAAGAGAAAACGCTGCGAGCAGAGGAGAGAAATTATGCGTATTGGAATAGCTGCAGACCATGAGGGGTTTGACTTGAAAGTGCAACTGGCTACGGCCTTAAAGGCCGCCGGTTATTAGGTGGTGGACTTCGGCGCCCACGAGTTGGTTACGGGAGATGACTACCCGGATTTTGTGGTGCCCATGGCCAGGGCGGTGGCGGGGGGGTGAGGTCACACGGGGCCTGGCCATCTGTGGCAGCGGGGTAGGAGCCTGCGTTGCCTCCAACAAGGTACCGGGTGTGCGGGCGGCGTTGATAACGGACTCCTTCTCCGCCCATCAGGGGGTAGAGGACAACGACATGAACGTTATGTGTCTGGGCGGCCTGGTCACCGGACATGCTCTATCCTGGGAGTTGGTCCGGACATTCCTGAGCGCTCATTTCAAGGGAAACGAACGGTTCCGACGCCGTCTTGAAAAAGTGAGGGCATTGGAAACAGAGAAGAAGTCCGAATAGGGGAAAATACTTTGCGCCGGCACAGCAAGCTCTGAATCATCGGGCCAGGTGCAACCGGGTTGCGCGCCGCGGCCAATACAATGCCGCGATGGAAAGGACATAAACATGGCAACAATTAGTCCTCAAATCACGAAACCTGCGACATATCACACAAAGGAGTGAAGCCACATCATGAAACGAAAATACCAATGACCCCAAGGCTCCCGAAGCGAAGCCAGGCGCGAAGGACGATTTGAAATCTTTGCCCCTGCCGGAGGTGGAGAAGAAATTGGGGTCGTCGCCTGAGGGGCTCAGTCAAGCCGAGGCGCAAAAACGCGGTCACATCGTCGGTATGACCGGCGATGGGGTAAACGATGCCCCCGCACTGAAGAAAGCCGACTGCGGCATCGCCGTTTCGGCCGCGACTGACGCGGCGCGCGCGGCGGCGGCCATCGTGCTGATGACGCCCGGCCTGTCAGTAATTATTGACGCGATCAAGGAGAGCCGAAGAATTTTCCAGCGAATGAACAGCTACGCGATCTACCGCATTGCTGAAACTCTGGGCGTGCTTGTTGTTCATGCCGCAAATAGGCTGGGGCTGGGCACTCATAGTGTGGGGCTACTCCCTGGCTTGGTTTCTCATAAATGACCGGGTGAAGCTGCTCGCGTATCGGATTTTCGATCCCGTCAAAGCCTGGTAGTGCCTGCAATGACAATCAATCGCCTCTACGCTTAAACCATGAAGAAAGAACACCCTCTCCATAGGGTCAGTAGAACCTCTGGACGAACAACTGGGTTTTATTGAAAAATCCTGGTTTGGAGGCCTTGCGGTTTATTTTCATGGGCGCCGGATGCCGGTTTTGTATTCAGACGAGGAACCATGGAATTGGTTGTTGATACCTACGAACATAAGTTCCATAACGATATCGGCATTGAGTTTAAGGACGTCGTTCAGCATCCCTTCTGAAGAAATGGCTATACTTGCCTGAGGACACCGAGGATTTTGAAACGGTAGCTTCAGATATTGTAAATGCGCTCAGGAGAAATGCCCCCCGGTTTGGAGTCGAGCCCAAAGAGAGAAGGAAACGAAAACCTAAATGATGCAATGATTACCATATAATGAGATGAAGTTTATCAATCCTGGCAAAACTAATAATCGGACTACTGTCGCTCACAATCAGATCTGACGTTTTATATTTGTTCATTTCGTGCTTTAGCGAACTTTAATTGGCGCTCAAACTCTTCGATCGGAAAATTCGCCATGGGTATATCATGACTGGCCATGCGGTCAAAAATGTCATACCGGTTTATTCCCAGCAACTCGGCAGCCTTGCCATGGTATATTTCCCCCTTTCTCAGAAGCTTTATGACAATGGTTTCTTTACCTTTTTCAAAAGCTTCTTTATCATTTAATATCATTTCTGGCAAGTCCACCGGAAATTCCAAAACTATTTGTTTAGGCATGGTTATAATTCCTCCTCATTGCCCGGTATAAACACAAAATGAAAATGATTTGGCTAAACAATATAAGTAACACCACTCCTGACATAATATGGGTCATATTCTGGATGGTCTTTTTTAAAGGAATCAAGTTCCTTATTGTTTGTTAATATTGGAAAATGCTCAGGGAACAGGCTTGACATCCATTTCTTTTTATTATCCTCTTTCATATCAACTTCCAATAAAATAATCGGAGGATAAATTTGCCTGTTTTAATATATGTGCTAAAGTTGATCTTTTGATTGGACTATGTGCAGGAACCGTAAGTTTTAACGTTTTATCAGCCGAGTGTTTATGTAAACGAATATGGCTGCCTCTTTGGCGAACAACCACCCATCCATCACGATGTAACGCATTAATGACCTGGCCATAGTTTAAACTTGGAACTTTTGTCATACAGTGACTTCAAGAATTTGTGCTTTTGGATTATATTCCATGTCATCTTCGATTGGTTCAAGATATAATTCAATTGCCTCCCGAATATTTTTCAATGCTCCTTCCTGAGTATCGCCCTCGCTAATGCAACCCGGCAATGAGGGAACAATTGCCGTGAATCCCCCTTCATCACTCGGCTCTAAAATTACCTTAAGTTTCATTTTAAACCTCCCTTGCTCAATATTTATATTTTACACTGAATACTTATAGAACTGCTACCCTTAACTCCCTGCCGGAGTCAGGTACGTGTCGAATTGAGTATGGCGGTTATCTCGGCGAAAGAACGGTCAAGTGCTACGGCGTTTTTTTCATTTTTTGTTTTTGAGACATTCACCTCTCTCACTCGAAGCTCCCTACCCGAAAGAAGTTTTTTAAGGCTATCGTAAAGACCGCTGCCTTTTGTCATAAAAACGGCGCCTTTATCTATGAATTCTCCGGTCATGGGGAAATTATCCATGTGCGGGCCGCATACTATCGCTTTTCCCCACGAGGCAGGTTCCAGCAGGTTGTGCCCCCCTTTTGGAACGAAGCTTCCACCCATGATACATACATCGGCTGCTCCGTAAACCGAAGAAAGCTCTCCTATGGTGTCCAGAACCACAATACCGCTTTGCACGGCGGCAGAGTTATCGATACCGCTTCGTCTGACACACGGAAGCCCCAGCCGCTCAACGGCTCTTATCGCATCCAGGAAACGCTCAGGGTGGCGCGGTGCAAGTATGAGGCTAAGACCTGGAAATTCCTTCTTCAGCTTCAAATAAACGCTTGCAACCAGTTCCTCCTCGCCCTCGTGAGTGGAACCGGCCACTAAAAGGGGTGAGGACAATACGTGGGTCCACGATGGAGGGGGGGGAGGCTCCATGTCGAACTTCAGGTTGCCAAGCGTCTTTACACGCGCAGAATCGGCACCTATTCCCACGGCTCTCGCCGCGTAAGTCTCGTTCTGCATTCCAAACAAGACGACGGCGGAGAGGACTTCCTCCATGAAAAACCTTATCTTCCTGTACCCCCTGTACGACCGGTCGGAGAGCCTGCCGTTCAATATGACTACGGGAACATTGGCCTCCTTCATTTTACTGAATAGGTTTGGCCACATCTCGGTCTCCATCACTATAAAGACGTCCGGTTTTATCCGTCTCATAGCCCGATCTACAACGGATGGAAGGTCGAAAGGAACGTAAAGCACCCCGGCCTCTTTGGACAGCCGCTCCAGGGCAATTTTCCTGCCCGTGTCGGTTACCGTGGTCAGGACTACGTTGGGAGAAATGTTTTTAACTATCGCCTTTACGAGAGGCACCGCGGTAAGTGTCTCGCCCACGCTTACGGCATGTATCCATATAACCGGAGAGACTTTGCCGGCCGTTTTCGCCGGCCTTTCAGGGGCCGCATCCCCGTTGTTTCCATTCCGCTTTATGGAAGGGTAGACACCAAGGCGCTCCATGAGCCATCTCAGCCTCAGGCACCCGGGCCTCTTAAAAAACTCCATGGGAAGATATATACTCAGGACGAGCCCGTAAATAATGGAATAAATCCGCATCATAAGCGCCTCCATAAGCGCCTCCTTAAGCG
>JADFXK010000024.1 GCA_015233625.1 Deltaproteobacteria bacterium
AGTCCAGCCCCTGGTTTGTTCCACTCTCGAGGTCGCCCGCCCTTACCCATCATAGGCTTAAGTGGCAAAGCGGTTGCCGTTCTCGTCCGTAATGCCGGTCAGGTTGCCGTTGTTGTCGTAGGTGTAGGCGGTAGTCTGGCCCTGCGCCCCGATGTCCTGGGCCAGGCGGTTGAGCGCGTCATAGGCATGGGAACGGGTTTGAGCCAGATGGTTGGACGAATCGGAGACTTGTTCCTTGACCCGATTGCCCACGCCGTCGAGGGTATAAACTATGCTGTTGCCCAGCGCATCATCGATGCCGGTGAGCCGATGGGCCGCGTCGTAGGTGTAGGTCAGAGAGGAACCATCCGGGAGGTCGATGTCCATGAGTTCGCCCACCGCATCGTAGGCGTAAGTCGTAATCTCCCCGCCGCTGGTCCGGGAAGTCAGGCGGCCGCGGGTATCGTAGGCCAGCGTGGTCACCAGGCCGTTGGGGTCCGTGATGCTCAAAGGCCGCCCATTGGTGTCATAGCTGGTGATGGAGGTGGCGTGGCCCAGGGCGTCGGTCACGGTGGCCAGACCACCTGTGGAAGCGTAAGTATAAGTTGTCGTATGGCCCAGCGGGTCTTTCGCGGTGAGGACCTGACCGACGGCGTTGTAGGTGTAGGTCCAGGTTCGGGGCTGGGACCCGGCCGTGATCGTCTTGGTCAGCAAGTTGCCCTTAGGGTCATAGGTGAAGGTGGTCACCCGGTTTGGTTCGGTGATGCTGAGCGGTAGGCGAAAGCTATCATGCCAGGTGGTGGTGATGGTTCGGGCCTGCGCTGTACCGGAGGCCTCGGTCCGGGAGGTATCCAGCCCGCGCGTGTTGCGCACATAGGTCGTGACATTGCCGTTGAAATCCGTCCGGCTGGATAGGAAGCCGTTGGCATCATAGGTATAGGCGCTGCTGCCGCAACCGCAACTGGCGTTGCTCGCGGCGGTTGGTTTCGTCCGATTGAACTGGGTGATGAAATTGAAGCTGTGGGAATTGCCGTTGGCGTCGGTCACGCCGGTGCTGCCGTCGGTGTTGTAGGTGAGGGTGGTCAATTCCGCTCCATCCGCATGTTGGGTGGAGGTCGCCCGCCCTTGTGCGTCATAGGCATAGGTGGCGAAGCGGTTGCCGTTCTCGTCTATGATACCGGTCAGGGCATTGGGGAGGGAGGTATTCTCGTAAAGATATTGACGAACGGCGTTGCCCGGATAGGTCACGGAGATCAGATTGTTATTGGCATCGTAGGCATAGCTGATAGCATTGCCGTCGGGTGTCTTGACCTGGGAGACGTACCCGGCCGCGTTATAGGAAAAGCTCAGAGTATGGCCAAAGGGGCCGGTTACGGTGGTTAAACCGTTGCCGGCGTCACGAGTCAGGGTGGTGGTCAGGCCGGCCCGGGTGGCGACGGACGTCAGCAGACCATTAGCCTTGTAAATCTCGGTGCTGTCATCCGGGGTGACCAATTGCCAGCCGGTTAGGACATTGTTTGCGTCCACCAGGGCGGTCAGTTGACTGGTCACATCAGGATCCGATTGCCAGACGCCGCTGGAATTCTTCGTAAAGGTATCCACGCGGCCGTCATCACGGGTTACCCTGGCCGTGTTGCCGACCGACGTGATATATCGGCTATAACTGCGATGCCAATTCACCCCGAGGGCTGTTGTGGCTGTATCCTGGCTATTGTAATAACGACGAAACGTCAAATGAGTGCTCGCTCCGCCCACATAATCGGTTTCCTTCTGAAACTTATTGCCCGTTCCCACGTTGATCGGATTGCCGGCGGCGGGACAGGGCTCGCCCAGATCTTTGAGGGAAGTAGTAGACGCTACAAATCCGTTTGCGTAACCATTAGTTTCAGTATTACTATATGACCCAACGATGGTGTTGCCCGACATACCAAAGGGATAAGTATGTAGTGCCCCAGGGTAATCGATGGTAGAGAATTTGTGGGTTGTGCTGTTGTAAATAAATCCGTGATGAGAGTCAGTATAATATTGTCCCACGATGGTGTCGCCGGTTATGCCCATGGCCCAAGTATATGATGCCCCGGGGACATCGATGGTAGTGTAGGTTGAGCCATCATAAAAAAATCCGCGGGTATTACTGTACGCAAAAGTGTTAGGGTCATACGTATTGAAAAACCCAACGATGTTTTTGCCCGATATGCCCATGGCGCAGGTGCCGCCTGAGGTGTAGGGTGTGCTGTAAGGGTAATCTATAGTAGTGTATGTTCCGTTGTAAAGAAATCCGTGAGTGCTAAGATTTTTCGTAACGGGATCCTCCAAAACGTAATCTCCTACGATGTTGTCGCCATTTATGCCATGGAGATTGGTTTCTTTTGCCCCGGGGAAATCGATGCCCGAATATGTATTGGTCGATAGGTTTAAAATGAATCCGTGATAAGGGAGATAACCATTGGTGATGTAGTATTCCCCCACAACGTTATGCCCCGATATGCCTCGGGCCATGGTCTCTATTGAACCGGGGAAATCGAGGCGATAATAGCCTGCGCCGTTGTATAAAAAACCGTGGCTGTTGGCGCCGTCATAGTACCCCCCCACGATGTTGATGCCTGATATGCCATAGGGTATGAATATACCGAGGTCAGTGAAAAAATAACTGGAAGCAAGGGCAGGTGTTGCCACACAATTAACCATTAGGCCCAAAGCCAAGAACAAAAACAGGGCGTAACGTTTAACAATAGCCGGGATGCGAACAAGTAGGCCGTTTCGTTTCCAATCCCTCATGAATAATTTTGTCTCGTCGGCAACCCATGTGGAGGCGGAACAGACCAAATTCCAACAGCGCTCCCAATCCCCGAAAATCGACTTCGCCCTATTCTTCGTCTTCATAAAATGGCTCCAGGTGAACTCATCTCATTTATCGGCCCGATGGTCGGACAAGAATGGAAAATAATTCTTGCCATGAATTTCGACTAATTTCAAATTCAGTTCAATGATAGTTTGGTCAAAACAGGCAAACAGGTTTTTCGAAGTTTTTAATATAGTGTCTTTAACCATCATAAAAATATAAAGTTACTATCTAATATTAGTGATCGGTTAACACTGTAGATACAACTGGCACTTTTCAGCCGTTGAAAATGAGCAACAATGCAAATATATTATTTTAATTAAGCATGTTAGTAAAATTAACGGTACATATAAGAAGTTTCTCTTGAGTTTTTTACTAGCCGCAGTATAGTGTATGTTCCTGTCGGACGCCAGCATTTTTTTATTAATTCGTCAAATTTTTTCGATGAAAGGACAACTATGCGGATAAATTTACATTTATTGGTTTTAGCGACGGCTTTATATCTAACGGTAAGTCCTATGTTGGCATCCGCCTCCAACTATACCTACGATAATCTTGGTCGACTAACTCAAGTTACTTACAATGATGGTTCAACCATCAAATACACCTATGATGGGAACGGCAACCGGCTTACCCAGGACGCCCAGCCGACTAATACGCCCACGTCGATACCGACAGCCACTCCGACAAATACACCGACGCCGACCAATACTCCGACACCGACGGCTACGAACACCCCGACATCAGTGCCGACAAATACTCCGACGCCGACCAATACACCGACATCCACACCGACAAATACACCGACGCCGACCAATACACCGACATCCACACCGACAAATACTCCGACGCCGACCAATACTCCGACACCGACGGCTACGAACACCCCGACATCAGCGCCGACGAATACGCCAACATCCACGCCGACCAATACCCCGACTCCTACGGCGACGAATACGCCAACATCCACGCCGACCAATACCCCGACTCCTACGGCGACGAATACACCTACGAATACGCCAACACCGACGAATACACCCACGGCGACCCCGACCGGAACGTTTACCCCTACGCCTACGTCCAATCCCCTGCAGGTGGCTGCCCCGAGCTTCTCCCCGGCCGCCGGAACCTACACCACGGCCAAAAACGTGACCATCCACTGCACCACTTCCGGGGCCAAAATCCTTTACACCACCGATGGGAGCGACCCAACAGCGAGCTCCACTCCATATACCGGGGCCATCAGCGTGCCGTTGAACACCACCATGACCATTAAGGCTATGGCCATAAAAACGGATTGGACGGATAGCCCAACCACCTCAGCAGGTTACAATGTCACCCCGAATTAAACGGGGGAAGCCCCATCCCCGGCTAAACGGATACCTCCAGCCCCCGGCAAGATCACGGTCACCGGAGCCGGAGGTCTATTAACAGTTGTGGTGGGAAGTCTATCTGTGGCTGATGAATGGAGCAGCCGTTTCTTACTCGGGTTCTGTCGCCGTCGTTGGCGATTTGAACTGGAAAACTCAAATGCTATTCTGCCCTTGAGCTGCCACGGCGGCCCAAGATAACGAAGCACTTAGTCTAAAGCAGTCCAATCAGCCCTGCCGGTTTCCTCTGGTGGGGCTTATTTTAGTGTAATCGACAAGACATAGAAACATTTTGGTCAGAGGCTAACCCGGCGCGCTCCTTTTGAGCGTATTTGGACTTGGCCGTCTTACAAATATTTCATGCGGTTGCCCTCCTGCCCAACGGTTAGTCCTTTACATTCGATTGAGTTTATGTTACCGTAAAATCTACGGAGGAAAGTATTGATGTTTTGAGTTTGAGACATAACTGACCACGATTATTTCATGGAACGCCATTAATGATGGGGTTCCTTTTCGTTTTTAGAGGGACACCGGTCATTCGGTTTTGCATAAAACGATGGTTTATAAGGAGAAACACATTGAATAATCACTCCGGACCCAGAGAAGCCTGTGGCGTCTTTGGTGTTTATGGACACCCGGACGCCGCCCGTTTAACTTATTTTGGGCTTTACGCCTTGCAGCATCGGGGTCAGGAAAGCGCCGGAATCAGTGTCTCAGACGGCTGTGAGGTTCAAACCTACAAGGGCATGGGGCTGGTGTCGGAGGTTTTCGGCCACCAGCATTTGGAATCACTGAAAGGCCACCTGGCCATGGGGCATGTCCGTTATTCGACGACGGGCTCGTCTTTATTCATAAATTGCCAGCCCTTCGTCGTCCATCACGCCGGCCTGACCCTGGCCATCGGGCACAATGGTAACCTGATCAACACCAGGGAATTACGGACCCAACTGGAAAAGGACGGGTCCATCTTCCAGTCGACCATGGATACTGAAATCATCGTCCATCTGATGGCCAAGTATCTCCAAGAGGGCTTTTTGAATGCCCTGGTCAAGGCGCTGAGCAAGGTCAAGGGCGCGTACTCTTTAGTCATGATGACCAAAAATTCCCTCATTGCCGCCCGTGATCCGAATGGCTTCCGGCCGCTCTGTCTGGGCCAGTTAAATGGCGGGGCCTATGTAGTGGCCTCCGAGACCTGCGCCCTGGACCTGATCGAGGCTAAATATATTCGTGACGTCGAACCGGGTGAGATCATCGTGATCAACGAAAACGGCCTGGCTTCTTACACGCCATTTGCCAAGGTTCGGTCGAATATCTGTATTTTTGAGTTCATCTATTTTGCCCGGCCCGATAGCAACATCTTCGGCCAGAACGTCTATCGGGTGCGCAAGCGGCAAGGCCGGGCCCTGGCTGAGGAATATCCAATGGACGTGGACTTCCTCATGCCCTTCCCTGATTCCGGTAATTACGCCGCCTTGGGTTTCTCTCAAGCTTCCAAAATTCCCTTTGAAATCGGTGTGATCAGAAACCACTATGTCGGCCGCACCTTTATTCAACCATCCCAGGCCATGCGGGAGTACGGGGTGCGGATTAAATTGAATCCGGTGAAAGAATTAATCGACGGCAAGCGAGTCCTGATCATCGAAGATTCCATTATCCGAGGCACCACTACCCGGACGCGTGTCAAAGGCATCCGCGAAGCCGGGGCTACGGAAGTTCATATGCTGGTGAGTTGTCCGCCGCATCGTTTTCCTTGCTATTACGGGATCGATTTTTCAACCAAGGGCGAGCTCATTGCCTCTAAGAAATCTGTCGAAGAAATCAGGGACTTTTTGGAACTGGACAGCCTGGGCTATTTGAGCCTGGACGGACTGCTAAGATCAACCAAGATGAACCGGGAATGGTTCTGCCTGGCCTGTTTCGACGGCAATTATCCGCTGGCGGTGGACAAGCAGTTCTCCAAGTATGAATTCGAGCATAACAAGGGAGATAGCCTGATATGAAAATCGGGCTGGCCCAGATAGACCCGACCGTAGGTGATTTTGAGGGCAACCGGCACCGGATGATGGCTATGGCTGATCGGGCTAAAGCCGGGGGCTGCGAGTTGGTCGTTTTTTCCGAAATGACTATCACCGGATATCCGCCCCGGGACCTCCTGGACAAACCGGACTTTATAGATGGAAACCTGGCGGCTGGAGATCGGCTTATCGCGTCCGTGACCGGGATCGGGTTGATTTTTGGACTGGTGACTCGGAATCAGAGTCACGTGGGGCGGCGGTTGTTTAACACCGCCCTGTGCTGTAAAGATGGACGGGTCATCGCCGCGACCCACAAAATGCTCCTGCCGACCTATGACGTTTTTGATGAAACCAGGTATTTTCAACCGGGCGATCAGGCCGTGGACTTCGAGTTCGGGGATATGCGGTTTGGTTTGACCGTGTGTGAAGATATTTGGAACGACGCCGATTTTTTCGATACCTGTCTTTACGGCCAGGATCCGGTGGCCCAACTGGCCCGGCGGCGGATCGACCTCCTGATCAATATCTCGGCCTCGCCCTATCACGTGGACAAGCGTGATTTTAAATGGCGAATGTACCGTAATTTGGTTAAAAAGTACGGAATTGGCCTGGTCACGGTTAATCAGGTGGGCGGGAACGACGACATTCTCTTCGACGGGGTCAGTCTGGTCATGGGCGCGGCAGGTGACGTGCGGGCCCTGGCCGCGGAGTTCGCTGAAGACCTGGTGGTTTACGATACGGCCACAGGCTTAGGCGACATCAGGACAGTGCCAAAAGAGGTGGAACCATCCCTCTACCAGGCCCTAACTCTGGGCGTGCGAGATTATTTTTGGAAGTGCGGTTTTACTCGCGCCGTGATTGGACTTTCCGGCGGCATTGATTCTTCCCTGGTGGCGGCCGTGGCCGTCTCCGCCCTGGGCCCGGAAAATGTGATGGGGGTGGCCATGCCTTCCCAGTATACCTCCCAGGCGTCCAAGGATGATGCCGCAGCCCTGGCCCGGAATCTGGGCATAGACTTTAAGGTCGTGCCCATCACGCCTATCTTCGAGGCCTATCTTAAGGACCTGTCCCCTGTTTTTGCCGGCCGGGAGCCCAACGAGGCCGAGGAAAACGTCCAGGCGCGCATTCGGGGCAATATTTTGATGGCCATATCCAACAAATTCGGCCACCTGGTCTTGAGCACCGGCAACAAATCGGAGATGGCCGTGGGTTACTGCACGCTTTATGGGGATATGAGCGGGGGCCTGGCCGTGATTGCCGACGTGCCTAAGACGATGGTCTACCGCCTGGCCCGGTATGTCAATCAAGACAAGACCGTCATTCCGGAGCGGGTGCTGACCCGGCCCCCTACGGCGGAGTTGCGCCCCGATCAAAAGGACGAGGATTCTCTACCGCCCTATGATCTGTTGGACGCCATCCTGCATCTGTATGTGGAAAAAATCCAACCACCGGATGAGATCATCGCGGCCGGGTATCCCGCCGAGACTGTCCATCAGGTCGCCCGGATGGTCGACCGCAACGAATATAAAAGAAAGCAGGCGGCCATGTGCTTGAAGGTCACCTCCAAGGCTTTCGGGACCGGCCGACGTTACCCGGTGGCTTACAAATTTTAAGGAACCTCCAAACTCAAACATTGTACACCCGCAGGATCGCTTCTAAAACTGCGCCGCCGACAGCCCGGGCCTTTTCGGAGATGGTGTTCAGGTAATCCAGATTGCCGCGGGGGTCCACATCACCCACCTTGAGTCCCGCGGTGACCTCGACTCCGGGGCGGATCAACCCTCGCAGCACACCGGTCGTCCGAACCGGGATAGGATGCCCATTCACCCAGGCCACTGTCTCTCCCGCCTGCACCGTATCACCCAGGGCGTGATCGGTTTCAAATACCCCTGCCACCGGGGCCCGGAACACCCGATCCGCGGTGTAACCGCCAATATTTCCAGGAATACCGGTATTTTTTTCCGCTGGACCAGAGGTGATTACCCGGCCCAGGTGGTGACCCCGGTTCGTCTCCACCACGAAATGAGCATCCACCCCCGCCGAGAAACCCGGCCCCAGGGCAATCACCAGGGGGGCCAGGTCCAGCCGGATCCCCGAATTCCGCTTGGCCAGCGTGGCTTCGATCAGCACATCGAATGAGAAGGAGCCGACTCTGATTAAATCCGGATCGATCAATACCGGAACAAGATCTTGCGACCAGGACGAGGCCGCCTGATCCAACTCGGAGACAAATACCGCGGTGACTCCTTCCACCGTCTGACGGCCGTCGTACACCGCTTCGGAAAATGACACCGCCCGCCTGACGGCCAGAGGTTTGGTGAGTTCGACCATCAATAATCTTCTAAATCCAGCCTGCCACAGCCGGTGGGCCACTCCGCTGGCCAAATCACCTGCACCACGGACAACCATGACCAGTTCCTTCAGCTTGCGCGTCATCCCTCACCTCCACCAACTTGAACTCCAGATCGCCATAGCCATGAGTCGGCACGGATTAATCCCGGCGGTGCGGTGCCTAAACAGACTCGGAAGCCTGCCCGACGGCCAACATTCTATCAGGCAGCCTATTAAAAGGCAAAGAAATTATCAAGAGCGGGCGGAGGCAACCGGCAGGCCAATTAGGGAGGTCGTCAGATGGTTACCGTGGGGTACTCTTTCTTGGGTACCGGCGGGAAACCTTTCGTAACTGCCGATAATAGCATGATATTATAGGAATTCAACGGGAGTTGTGGCTGATTTGACTTTAATGTTTTGCCAAAATGGGCTATTTTAGTCTTCAACATATGTTGTCTGAAACTCCGAACCCCGCAACTTTTGAGAGGTTGAAAAATGCCTATGCCAGGCAGTCTCATTGGCTCCGTAGTCAGGCCGGCCGACGTCTTTGAATTGGGAATTGATCCCCGTGACATCGCCTTTGATGTGGATAGTGTTTTCGCCCAGACGATGACCTTGTTCGTCAAACTGGTTAATGATCGTTTTGGCCCGGGACATCTCAAGTATGAGGATATCACCAGTTATTACCTGGCCGACTGCTTAAACCTGGACGCTGAGGTGATCTTGGAATTGATCACTTTGCTGATAGACAAGCCCATTGAAGTCAACCTGGCCTGTTATCCCGGTGCGCCTGAGGTTATAAATCAAATCAGCCGGCAAACCGACATCTTGTTTGTCACGGCGCGAACCACCGCCGAGCCCATCAGAGACTGGATACAGCACGTTCTGCCGGAAGTGGACCCGGCTAAAATCGAGGTCATCGCCACCGCCAACCACGAATTGAAACCGGGCATCTTACTTGACCACGGCAAGAAGTATTTTGTCGATGATCGACTGGAGACGTGTGCCCTGTTAGAGCAGCACGGCATCACGCCCATTATTTTTGATCAACCGTGGAATCGCGCAGATGTAAGATTTCTCAGGGTCGGCAACTGGCCGGAGATTGCCTCCTTGCTCGACTTGACTCCCGGCCCGAAGCCACTAGGATCGACGCTGCCCAAGAAATAATATCTTGACAAAACGTTATCTTTTAGTATGTTTTGAGCTAGCAGGACGCCAAAGCCCCCTGTTTCGTTAATCGATAACCATGGAGGATACAATATGCTGGTAAAAGCGTGGATGAGCACGGATCTGATTTCAGTGGATGAGAATACTTCCATGATGAAGGCGTCGCAGATTATGAAGGAGAACAATATCCGCCGCCTACCTGTAATGAAGGGGGACAAGCTGGTGGGCATCTTGACTGACCGAGACGTCAAAGCGGCCTCGCCTTCCAAAGCCACTACCCTGGACATGCACGAGCTGTATTACCTGCTTTCCGAACTGAAGGTCAGGGATATCATGACCAAGAATCTGGTCACTATCTCACCCGAGGAAACCGTGGAGAAGGCGGCGGTGAAGATGCTTGAACATCGCATCAGCGGCTTGCCGGTAGTCAATGATCAAGGCAAACTGGTCGGGATGCTGTCACAGGGTGATGTTTTCAGGGTCTTGATCTCTATCACCGGCATTTATCGGGGTGGGGTCCAATTTGCCTTCAACCTGCCTGATAAGCCCGGCTCGATCAAAGAGGTCGCGGATGTAATTCGCAAACATGGCGGTCGGATGGCCAGTATCCTGACGTCCTACGATTCCTGTGAAGAAGACTGCCGACACGTCTTTATCCGCATTCTCAACATGGAACCGGACAAACTAAAGGCTCTGGAAGATGAACTGGATCAGAATTTCATCCTCCTTTACACGGTCAAAGACGCTTTAAAGGATGTTTAACACCGTCCTGGTGGCCCAGGTTTGAGATAGTTTAATATGGTCAAGAGAACCTGGCCAACCAAAAGACCGGGAGGCAGGCATCCGATCGTTAATTTGCCCGGTGCTGTTTTCCGCCGCCACATTCGAAAGCCGAGTGTGGCTATGCAGGTGCTCCATGGCTGGAACTAGTGTTCCACGCCCAAGGATGGAGATGGACTCTCCAGGTCAACAGTCTTTTCCGCGTCGGACGACCCGGACCTGTCTGACTCCGAAGGACCAAAATCGTCTTTAAGAAAATTGTCCAGTCCCGCGCCCGCGACGTCCTGTTTGGGGGCGCTGGACTGGGAAGGCGCCGTACCGTCTTTAAAGCACTCAAAAATCGCTCTACCTGACTCGGAAGAGGCCAGCATTCCGGTAGCGGCGTCAATTTTAGCAAAGACTATTCCTTTGGGTACGATAAAGTGCTTCACGGGTTTATCTTTAAGCAGCTCTTTCATAAATTCTATCCAGATGGGAGCTGCCGCTTTCGCTCCGGTCTCGGCCTTGCCCAGGGATTTCTTATCATCGAATCCAACCCAGACGCCGGTCACGTAATCTGGTGAAAAGCCAATAAACCAGGCATCGATACAATCGTTTGTCGTTCCGGTTTTTCCGGCTAACGGGATGTTGGGAAACTCCTTGGCCACGCTTTGCCCGGTGCCTTCTGTGATGACGCTCTGCAGCATGCTGACCATCAAATAAGCCGTATCCTCATCCAGGACACTCTTTTTGGTAGTCTTGTTGACCTCCAACACATTGCCGGTCTTGTCTAAGACCCGGGTGATGAAAATGGGCTCGAGCTTCTCTCCCAGATTATCAAAAACGGAGTAGGCCACCACCATCTCTTCCAGTGACACCCCGGACGACCCCAGGGCCAGGGACAAATTCGGATACAAATCGGATGTAATTCCTAGACTCTGGGCGATGTCGATGACCTTTTGGACGCCGACCTGTTGCATCAGTTTTATGGTTACGATGTTGATGGATTTAGCCAGGGCGACGCGGAGTCTGGTTGGGCCGTTAAATTTACCGGAATAGTTTTTGGGCTTCCACACCGGCGCACCGGGGCCGGAATCGTAAACCATGGGGGAGTCAACCACGACATTCGCCGGGGTAAACCCCGAATCCATCGCCGCGGCGTAAACGATGGGCTTGAACGACGAACCCGGTTGCCGTCGCGACTGGATGGCCCGATTAAACTGGCTGGCCTGAAAATCTCTTCCCCCCACCATGGCCTTGACGTGTCCGGTCCCCGCCTCCAGGCTCAACAGAGCGCCTTGCACCAAGGGGTCTTGTTCCAAAGCCAGCCGGTAGAGCCCAGTCTTGGCGTCCTGTTCGATGACGCGCACGACCACAACTGCGCCTGGGGTAAGGCTATCTGCCAATCGCCGCATCTTGGCCTGTTGCCCATCCGGTAAGACCTTTTTGGCCCAGGAAGTATCGGCCAGATCAACTATACCCCGCTGACTCCCTAAACAGAATGTCGCCTCACTCTTTCTCCGATCCACACTGAGGACCACCCCTTCCAAGATTTCATCGTTGGCGGGAGGGGTATTGCCGTATTCGGCGCTGAGTTGCTTACAGTAGCCGTCGATTTCTCTTCGGCCGACCACCTTGAGGGGCCCTCGGAAGCCTTGCCGTTTGTCGAGTTCCCTGACCCCGTGGTTGACGGCCTCCAACGCCTTGGACTGGAGAGGGAGGTTGACGGTGGTGTAGACGCGCAACCCTCCTTTATTCAGGATATCAGCCCCATACTTTTTTTCTAAAGTTCGGCGGACGTACTCTGTGAAATCGGGTGCGGCCAGAATCGCCTGGCGGCCTCTGAGGCTAAGGTTTAATTCCTCTTTTAAGGCTTTTTCTCGCTCCTCGGGTTTGATAAAGCCCAATTCGAACATGCGCTTGAGGACGTATGCTTTTCGGTCCCTGGCCTGTTGGGGGTGGCTGATGGGAGAATAGCGGCTGGGGGCCGGAGCCATCCCGGCAATCATGGCCGTTTCGGCTAAATCCAACTGACTGATACTTTTGTCAAAGTATGCCCGAGCCGCGGCTTCCACACCATAGGCGCCATGTCCCAGATAAATCTTGTTGAGATAAATATTTAGCACCTCTTCTTTGCTGAGGTATTGATCCATCTTGTAGGCTAAAACAGCCTCCTGGATTTTCCGATAGTACGTTTTCTCCGGAGTAAGCAACATGGCCTTGATGACCTGCTGGGTGATGGTGCTTCCGCCTTGGACGATCTGGCCGGCCTCCACATTCTTAAGAAATGCCTTGATAATACGAAGAAAGTCTATTCCAGGGTGTTCAAAGAACCGGGCATCTTCAGCCGCTAAAAAGGCATCCACCACTCGTTTAGGAATTCTGGCGAAGGGAACAACTATCCTATTTTCAATAAAAAATCGGCCGATCTCAGTACCGTCGTCGGAGTAGACAATGCTTGTTTGAGGGGGATCGAAATTTCTCAGCTGCTCAGTGGAAGGAAGATCAGTCATAAGACGGTAGCAGAAGCCACCGATGACCACCCCCGCCCCAAGGAAGATCAGGATCATTAAAAGCAAAAAAGATCTGAAGAGAATTCTAATAAGAGAAGACTTCTTCCGGGGTTTGGTTGGGGTTTGATTCGATATGTTGTTTTGGTCCATATGTCAAAGCCTTCAGGCCTAACCGGGTAAAGTGATTAAGAAAAAATAGTGAAAAGGAACGGATAGGAAGCGGTTATAGTGATGCCAAGGCCTTCTGCCCGATGAGAGACTCCGTATGGAGCCGAATTTTAACCCAAAACAATATGTTAGGAACATATTAGTTAGGTCGCTGTCTTTACTTTTTGGTCACGCCGAGAGAATAGCGCCCAGCATTGATCCTGAGCTTTTCACGCGACATGTGAGAATGTCAAGAGGTTAGATAAAAAAATTTATTAAATCGGCATGTTAAGCTCATAGAAGTCAGTCGCGCCCCGCTTGTTTATAGGTCCGCGGGTCATTGAACGCGAGACCGCATCAGTGAGAATAGCGAATTGACTTTTTGTCTTCAACATCAAGATAATAGGCGACTAATTGGATATTAATACAAATTACCTGCTTTTCTACAGGTGGTATAGTATATAGGCAGGGATGAATAAACTACCACTAGGAGGAAGGCGTTAAGGACTCGTTAAGGAAGATGGGCCGGTGAAAGGTGAACAAATGGCGCGACGGTGTGAGGTTCAGGAGCATTTCGATGCTGACCTGAGCGGTGGTCGGGGTGACCGGTGGGTCTCGGTGACGCAACGTTTTTTTTGCCTTTTTTTCTTGACAAAAGCCTGACTATTGGGTTAAAAGTTCCCGCATTGTTGATAATGCTACGGTCAACGGTCACTTCCAAAGAATAGGACGTGGAAACATCGGCCAGGGCTGAAATTAATTAACTATTACTACCAGATTTGAGGCGTGAGTCTATGGAGAAAGCAGAAAAGAAAGAGTATTCCCCGGCTGTAATTGGTTGGTTTCTCTGTGTCGTCGGCTTCGTGGGGGCCCTTTTCGTGGGCTGGGTGATCTTTCCGGCCTTGCTCTATAGTTCTATGGAGCAGCCGTTCCCATTTAACCACAAGGCACACACCGAAAATGCGGGGATGGGCTGCGACGAATGCCATGTCTTCAAACAAGACGGCTTCTTCACCGGGATACCTAAGTTGGCTAGGTGCATGGATTGCCATGAAAGCCTCCAGGGTAAGTCCGAGGCCGAGAAGAAGTTCCAGGCTTACGGGCAGAAGTTGATGGAAGAGGGGAAGGAGATTCCTTGGCTCGTCTACTCCAAGCAACCAGATTGTGTCTATTTTTCCCATGCGGCCCACGTTAAAATGGGACAGCAGAAATGTGAAACCTGCCACGGGCCCATCGGGACCAGCGAGCAGCCACGCGTCTACAAAAAGAATCGGATTACCGGGTACAGCATCGATATTTGGGGTCGCCGTATTTCCGGAATTAAGTTTAACACCTGGGACCGGATGAAAATGGATGACTGTGGCGAATGTCATGACAAGAATAAGACCAGCAATGCCTGTTTCGTCTGCCACAAATAGCCACCCGGGAGCATAATAATAACATCCTTTACCCGGATGTTCGCCCTATCGAATTCAAGGGAGCCAATTAGTTATGAAGATTGATAGACGAGGGTTCATAAAACTAGCCGTGGGCGCGGTTGCCGGCCTCCACCTAACTCCCATTCCGTGGAAACTCATGGACGACTCTGCCATTTGGACGCAGAATTGGCCCTGGGTTCCCGTCCCGGATACGGGAGAGGCAACTTACGTAAATACCGTCTGCAGTCTTTGCCCCGGCGGCTGCGGCATTAAGGTGCGCGTAATAGATGGGAAGCGGGCGGTCAAGATCGAAGGAAACCCTGAGCACCCGGTCAACCGTGGTGGGATTTGCCCCATGGGCGCAGCCGGGCTCCAGTTGTTATACTCGCTGGGAGGGTTTGAAAATAAATCCGCCACTGAAATCACAGAAACGGCCCTGGGACTGGCTGGGGAGGTTTTCGCCCCCCAGAAGCATGAAGGTATTCGAGTCCCAGGCCCCATAAAGAGAGTCGGAGCTCGCGGGGCGGGCCGATGGGAACGGATCTCCTGGGAAGAAGCCATGAACACGCTGGTGGCTGAACTGCGGAAGATTCGTGATTCCGGCCGGCCCCAGGCCCTGGCCTCGATTACCGGCCGTCAGGATGGGTCCATGCCGCGGTTGTTGGCTCGATTCCTGAAAGCCTTCGGGTCGCCCAATGCCTTTACCATTCCCTCCGCGGAGGACACTGCCGCGATGGCCGTTGATTTGACCATGGGCGCAGGTAAGTCCCTGGGTTTTGATCTGGAGCGGGCCCAATACATCCTCAGTTTCGGTAGTGCTCTGTTTGAGGGTTGGGGGTCTCCGGTCCGGATGATGAGGGCCAATGGGCTATGGCGGGACAAGAGCAATGGCGCATCGGCCAAGATCGTTCAGATTGATACCTCATCGACTTTGACGGCCTCGAAGGCCGATCAATGGATCAGTGTTAAGCCTGGGACTGAGGGCGCACTGGCTTTGGGCCTGGCTCATGTGATTATAAAAGAAGGCAAGTACGACAAGGATTTTGTTGGTCAACACTGCTTCGGCTTCGAAAACTGGTCGGATGACAAAGGACCTCATCAGGGCTTTAAAGAGATGGTCCTTAAAGACTACACCCCCGAAGAAGTGTTTTCTTTGACCGGGGTCCCGGCCGAAAAGATCGTCGCCCTGGCCAATGACTTCGCCTCTGTAAAACCGGCGGTAGCCCTTTATGGCAAAGGCAAAGGCAGTATGCCGGGCAGTTTGTTTGACCTCATGGCGGTCAACGCCTTGAATGCCTTGGTCGGCAGCATTAACCGCGAAGGCGGAATGGTCCTGACCGGTCCAGCGCCGATTGCGGCCTGGCCGGAAGCAGTCTTTGATGAGATTGCCAAGAAAGGTAACGAGAATCCCCGGCTTGATGAAGCCAGGACCAGACGCTACCCTCTGACCAAAGAACTCTTCTACCCCATGGCCCGAACAGTCACCCGGACCAACACCCCGCTTATCTCCACCTTGATCGTCTACCATGCCAACCCCTGCTACGGCGCCGAGAACGGCGATTTCAACCGGGCCTTGGAAAAAATCCCCTTCGTGGTCAGCCTCTCACCATATATGGATGAGACTACCGCCATGGCCGATCTGGTCCTGCCTGGGCCGAACTACTTGGAAGGTTGGGACGATCATACCACGCCTCCAGGTATGCAATTCCCGATTTACAGCATCAGCCGGCCGGTGGTAGCGGCCCAATGCCAAGTTACCAACCCCGGTGACGTGTTGATCAAAGCGGCACAGGCCCTGGGTGGCTCGGTCGCGGCCTCCTTTCCTTGGGCGGACTATAAAGAATTGTTGACCAAGAACGTGGAAGGAGTCGCTAAGGCCGGTGTGGGAGTAATCGGGAAAGGCGCGGACGCCTGGAAGAAGATCGGTCCCACCGCTCCAGCCCTGACTGACGCCAAGTTCGACAATCTTGTGGCTGATACCGTCTGGTACAACCCGACCTTAGCCTTTAACAAATTCGACGGCGTGTTCACCACACCTTCGGGTAAGTTTGAGTTTTATAGCCGGACGATGGTGGATAAGGTCGGCGCTCAGTCCGGCTCCTTACCTTCACCGATGATGATGAGGCTGTTTCGGATCAGAGCTACCGGAGACAAGGCCTTCATGCCTCATTATGAACCACCTTTCCTCAACGGTGCGACGAAGGAATTCCCGCTCTTGTTGGTGCCACAAGATAGTATCGACTTCCCTGACGGTTACCTGGCGGCGCCACCATACTTGACCAAGACCTGGTTGGACACGCAAGTCTTAAAAAACGACATGTTTGTTCAGATGAATCCGGCCACGGCTAAAGAGCATAGGCTGCAGGAAGGTGATTACGTCAAGATAGTTACTTCTACCTATGCCGAAATTAAGACCAGGGTCAATCTGTTTGACGGCATCAGGCCGGGCCTGGTCGCTATCCTAACAGGTTTGGGTCACAAGGCTTTTGATAGATTCGTCAAGGGAAAAGGCGCCAACGCCAACGACGTCTTCGTCTTGAGTTCTGATCCGCTCAGCGGCTTCGCCCAGTGGTGGGGAACTCGGATAAAGCTAGAAAAGATATGAGGTAAAACATGAACGAAACGCAATTCCGCCTCAAATATGGGATGGTTATCGACCTGGACAAGTGCGTTGGCTGCGGAGCGTGTATGGTGGCGTGCCAATCCGAGAACAACCTTTACGTCAGGCTCGATGAATCGGACAAACTCCGAAGCACCACCTGGATGCGTTTGTATCGGATCAACAATGGCGAAAAGTTCCCTGAGGCTAAGTTTTCTTTCTTCCCGCGTCCCTGTATGCAATGCGGTCATCATACGCCTTGCGTTTCAGTGTGTCCCGCCACCGCGACCACCGTGGACGAGGAAGGTGGGATCGTCAGCCAGATTTACACCCGATGCATCGGTTGCCGGTACTGCGTGGCCGCCTGCCCCTACCATGTCCGTTACTTCAACTGGTGGGACCCGGTTTTTCCGGAGGGAATGGAAAAGTCTCTTTCACCGGACGTTTCGCCCCGGATGCGTGGCGTAGTTGAAAAATGCACTTTCTGCCACCATCGGTTGATGAAGGCCAAACAGAAAGCGGCCATGGAAAAGCGCCGGGATCTTAAAGAAAATGAGTATATCACGGCTTGCACCCAGGCTTGCCCGACCGGAGCCATCACCTTTGGTGACCTGAATAATCCCGAACATCAGGTGGCCAAGCTGGCCGCCAGGCCCGACGCCTTTCGACTGCTCGAGCGGTTGGGAACGGAACCGAAGGTCTATTACTTGACTAAGCACGACTGGATCAGAAAGCTGGCGGATAATTATCTGCCGGAAGAAGATTTCAGGAATGTGAAGAAACAGAAACACTAATCCCTTAAGGATATCCGAAACTATGGAGAGGTCTCATATGGACTCCGCACTGTTTCCGGCCGGCGCCGACAGGTGCTCCCCGGGTAAGTTCTATGGTTGGATAGTATTTTGTCTGATGGTGTTGGGCTGGGGTGTGTTGGGGGCGTTGGTATGTATCGTCCTGGCTTTGAACCAGACCGCAATGAACGACTATTTCGCTTTCGG
Source organism: Deltaproteobacteria bacterium (assembly GCA_015233625.1). GTDB lineage: Bacteria > Desulfobacterota > JADFXK01 > JADFXK01 > JADFXK01 > JADFXK01. The sequence continues at coordinate 18,139 of JADFXK010000024.1, forward strand.
CCTCTGGATCGTTTTTGACTTGGCCGTAATCGCTCTCGGTGCCGGGGCCTTTTTCACCGGCTTTTTGACCTATATTCTTCGCAAGGAGGAATTGCGGTCCATCATCAACACGTCCGTCATCATCGGGTTCATCTGCTATAGCGGCGCCGTGGGGATGTTGGGATTCGACATCGGACAACCCCTACGAGGGTGGTTCGGGTTTTGGCATGCCAATGTCCACTCCATGTTGACAGAAGTTATGTTCTGCATCACCTGCTACCTCGGCGTGTTGACCATTGAGTATCTGCCGCTCATCCTGGAAAACCGGAAACTCAACCAGGTTCCTGAGTTCCATTTTATGGCCCATAATATGCACCAGATCATGGCCCTTTTCGCCGGGACCGGGACCTTTCTGTCCTTCTTCCATCAAGGCTCCCTTGGTGGCATGTATGGTGTCTTATTTGCCCGGCCGTTCGCTTTTCGAGAAGGATTCTTCATCTGGCCGTGGACTTTCTTTCTGTTTATTTGGTCCGCCATCGCCTCTGGGCCATGCTTGACCATCTTGGTAGCCATGATTACCGAAAAGGTGTCCGGCAAAAAATTGGTTAAGCAAGAAGCCATCAGCCTGCTGGCCAAGATTTCAGGATGGCTGCTGGCCACCTATCTGGTCGCCAAGATCGCCGACACCCTCTATTGGGGCTATGTCATGGCTCCCGCCAAGGGGTTGACCCTGGCCAGTTTCTACCGTGAAGGACCTTACGGGATGTGGCTGTTGTTTGCTGAGATCGGTATCTTCGGCATCATTCCCGCTCTTATCTTGACCAATCGTGAGGCTCGGGAGAACCGGACCCTGCTGGCCATAGCCGCGGTGATGAACTGTACCGGGATTTGTATAAACCGATTCGTCTTCACCGTCGTCAGCCTGGCTATCCCGGTCATGCCGTTTGAGAAGTTCGCCAGTTATTTCCCGACCTGGCAGGAATGGTCCATCTCCTTTGGGATGCTGGCCTACGGATGCTTGATATTCTCTTTGTCATACCGATATCTGCCGGTCTTTCCCCATGAGCATGAGTTGAATGCGGGCAGTGGCCACGCCCATGCTCACGCTCATTGATTAGCACCACCTAAACAAGCGCTAAAAATAATAAGCCTCGGTTGACTATGGTCGGCCGAGGCTTATCTTCGTTCACTCATGCGCTTACGGAAGAAGTTGATTCCAGTGACGGGCAGTCGGATTACACGCCGGGTGGGATTTGGTCCATTGGAAGACCCGGCGCGGCAGACGTCCCCGCCGTTTAACCCCACAAACATAATCTTCAGCCCGCCTTGATACACTTCGCTTTTGACAAGGGCTTTGTCTAAGCCGGTGGCTCCGCTGAGATGTCTCTCATCTTGGCGTCCGTCGGCGATTTACTCGGTGGACCCGGCTGGCCTATATTTTGAACTGTTTGACCAGGCCCTGTAACTTCTGCGCCACGTCTGTCAGGATATCCGCGTCGTTTTTCAGTTGCTGACTGTGTTCCACGATGTCAACAGACAGGTGATGCACATCGGATATCTCCCGAGCTATGCCGGCGGCCTCGGTGCTGCTTCTAAGCGTATGTTCGTTGGCCGTGTTCACCCCCAAGGCAACTTCTGATATAGTATTGGCCAGTTCATTCGTGGTCGCCGACTGTTCCTCCACTGCCGCGGCAATCGTAGTCACCGCCTCTTTTCCTTCATGGACCGCGGCTACGACTGTTTCCATCTGGTCGACGGCCCCTTTGGTCAGCAGTTGGATGCCTTCAATCTCCTTCCGAATATCTTCGGTGGCTTTTGATGCCTGTCTGGCCAGTTCTTTTATTTCATGGGCCACGACCGCAAATCCCTTGCCGGCTTCCCCGGCACGAGCGGCTTCGATAGTGGCATTTAAAGCCAACAACTTGACTTGTTCGGAAATGTCGTCGATTGCTACCGTGACCTGGTCGATTTCTTTGGCGGCATTCCCCAGCTTGCTCACCTGACCAGACGCGATACTTGACTGGAGTGCCGCTTTATCAATGGTGGTCCGGGTTCTTTCGGCATTCTGCGCAATCTCGGTGATGGTCGAAGTCATTTCCTCCGCGGCGCCGGCCACGGTTCGGGCGTTATTAGATACGCTTTCCATGACGGTGGCGACAGAGGTAATGTTGGTACTAATCTTCATCGCCGACTCGGACACGGTGTTAGTCTTTTCCCTGGTGTTTTGTGAGGCTTTGGCCACCATGTCAGCCGATGATACAACACTGCCTGCGGCGGACATAAGCGTATTTACGACGCTGGTCACACTGGCGAACATCCCTTGCAGTCTGGCCATAAAGCTGTTTAGGAGGGTGAGGACCTCGGTGATTTCGTTGTAAACAATATTTTGATAGACTTTTTTGCATTCCCGGCAGGAACTCAGAGTCCCGCTGGTTATTTGGATACAGATGGGTACGGGGGCATAGGAGCCGGATTCCTCCCAGCAGACTGTCTCTTTACCAAAGGAGAGGCAATCGCCTTTCCCGCACTGCATTATGGTTGAGCAGTTGATGGGTGTCATTTTAGTCCGTTTTCTAAGATCGCCCTCTCCCTGGGCCAGATCTGCGACACTGGCTCTCAGGGCATTGAGTGAACGGATGATCGAAAAAATAAGAGATAACGAAATGGTCAGAGACAGGACTATCCCTAACAGCACGAAGATGGAAATAACCGTATAGGCGGTGCGTTTGGTGGCGAGCATTGTTTTGTCTGCTTCCTTAAGTATATCCTCTGCTTCTTTTATGACCCTCTTGCCGTTTTCATCGAGCGAACGGATTTTATCCCTTCTTTGGGTGGCGATTTTTTGCGACTGCCCGGCCAGCTTCTGGAAATCTTCGATAGCCCCCCTAGCAGTGTCGGAAGCTTTGCGGAGAGTGTCATCCTTCAATAGCTTGGCAAATTGATCCAGGGCATCCAGGGTGGTTTTACCTTGCTGAGAAACATCGCTGAATTGTTTCATAATTTCTGGGCTGGTATCGAGTAGGAATTTGTTCTGGATAAGTTGCAGCCGCAGCACCAGGGCCACCCCATCCCGAACGACGTTAAGGATTTCCAATTTTTCAGGTGGTAGTGTTTCTCCATTAACCTGTAATTCAGACTGCTTAGCCTCGACGTCTTTTTGAATGCCGGTGAGAACGGTTTCAGCCGACTTGAGCGGTTCGGTCATCTGTGTTTCAAGAATCTTTTCTTGTTGCTGGAGTTGAACAATATCTTGAAAGTTCTTCTGGTATTCTGCCTTAAGCGGGCTGATCTTTTGGGCTTGTTGTTGTCCTATCTGATCGGTAATTTTATCGAGG
>JADFXK010000250.1 GCA_015233625.1 Deltaproteobacteria bacterium
CTTAACAGTTGCTCATCTTTTTGTTTACCCAACGGCAACAACGCCCCGGTGGAAATGAATCCCTCCGACCTGCTTTATACCATTTTTTCAAACAACCTGTGGAGCCAACAGGAGTTTGATTTTGCCTGGGTGCCTAACTTCAATCCTAAAAAGGGGACAGCCAAAGTCTTTCCCACGGGTTTGTTTAGTAACCACCAGGATGACTGGAACCAGGTGGAGACATACTTCAAGGATCCCGACAATATCTTTCATCCCTTGCTCCCCCACTTGCCGTTAATGCACTACACCATCCCTGGGGATACGCTCAAGGAATCAATTGCCAATGATCCCTATTTTGGTGTTTACAATATCAAATGGGAAGGTGAATTACGACGGTAACTGGTCTACTGGAAAGACTTCCTGACCTGTTATCTTATCTTGATTCAAGCCCATTTTTATATGCTGGCCCAACCTCTGGTGCCTGACCGATTTTCAAACATCTCCATCAGGGCCTGTGTCCCTCTCCGGTTCGGGGGGGAACCGGTGGATCTTCCTGATGAAGCCGCCCCTGATAATTTAAAAAAGGCCTTTGCCCTAACCATGAAGGCCGCGGCCCACGAGGCCAAAAAACTGACCGGCTTAAATATCGGGTTCGACGAGGGACACATCGTCTATGAAGCCATATCGCCGATCCAGGGGGCCTTAAAGGGCTTGTCTCTGGTCATAGACGTGGGCGGCGGGACGACCGATGTGGCCGTGTTGGAGGGGAACAACTGCGTCTCCACCAGCAGCTTCATCTTTGCCGGGAGTAACCCTTTTCGTGCCGTCTATCAAGATCGCTATCTGATACAACAACGGGCCATCAGCGCCGGCCAGGCGCCCTTGGAAAACAACAGTGATTGTATAGAAAAATTTTTATATGAATTATGTGCCTACGCCGCCCTGTTGACCGGTGCCGCGATCCATCGGTCCGTGATAAAAGATAAGTTACGTGAGCAAAGCAGTCAATCAGGTGGATTAATTGGGGTTAGAATATACCTATTCGGCCGCGCCTGGCACCTGGCTGAATATCATCCGCGGATAGCCCATAAGGGTAAGCCCAAAACACGTTATATCCCCGAGGTCATAAAAAAAGATATCTGTGACCTGTTCAACGATTTAGTCAGGCCGGAAATATTTGGTTTAGATTTCCCCAGGCTGGAACACATCAACATCGATATTGCCGGCGAACCGGAAACATCCAAACTGGCTTGTTCCTTGGGGAGCATCAGCCCCAGAAACGTCGTCGCGATTGGGGATGGCATCCATAACGACCCGACATTCCTGGGGCTGTCTTACACTGATAGTGAGGAGCAGCGGGTAGACTGGTTTCAACACCTGGGTGAAAATCCCATTCCCTATCCGGAGAATGTGGACCAATCAGCCTTGTCGCCTTCTCTGATGATTACTTCAGACGCACTGGCCAACCTGTTCGCCAATAAATTTAACGAAATGAGCCTGGGCGACCCGCTCAAAAGGGGCCGAGTGGCCAGAAATTTTGTCGAGTATCTATTGGAATGCCAGATAGGTGGTTATCGGGGCCATGTCAAGGGAATTACATTAAATATCGGCATGATTCCCGACCCCAAGAAATAACCGCCGGAGACCGCAAATCAACCTAGAGGGATTCCTTCGCAGTGGGCTCCGGCGGTAAGTCAGACGATCTCCGGTCTTTGGGCGTCATGTTCACCCCCTATTCAGGCAGAATAAATCATGAAGTTTTTTTGCTATCTGACCATGATCATTGCCTTGCTGGCGGCCAACAACCCGGCCAACGCGGCCGGCTGCGAGGAGCGCGCTGCCAAGCCTATCCCCTGGCGTGATTTCTATATAGAATGCCTTAAGAATGAGGGATTCAACGATAGAATAGTGGCCGCCACGATCAGGTATTTTAGGGGGACCATTGTTGATGGAACGTACGGTGCTCCAGCAAACGTAATTGATTTCTTGAATATGCTGCAGGAAGACGGATGGGACTCGAGTGAAGTTCCAGAAGCATGCCAAATGGTATCGATTCTGCTCAAAAGCAATAAATTGGATAAGATTAGAAAAGCAGAAGTTGATGGGTTGAGACGATGGTTTAAGTGCGGAGAGCTGAAGCCGTCCAACGCCTTTGACCCGAAGACGGAAGGTGGCCTGGTTAAGAAAGATGGTCCCTCTCATCCGGATACTCCGTTGCCCCTCACGAATCTGGTAATACTCTGTATCTTGGGGAATGTCGCCATCCTGGCCGCGCTGGGGTTCATTTATTGGAGGTATCGGAAGGACATCAGAACGCTCGATGAAAATATCAATCATTTGTTTCTGCAAATTCAAAACCTTCAACCCCAGTCGGGATCGAATCAAAGAATCGAGCCACTTAACAAGGCCCAGGAAATCCTTGAACTTCTTCGGCAGATGAAAGGCGATCTGCGTGGAACTAGTGGCGATGTAACCAGGACGATTACATCCTCACGGGATTACGGTTCCGGTTACGGAACCTCCAAGCTCGGCACTAGCAGCTACGGTGGCACAGGCACGACCACCACGGAGCAACCGGACTCAAGCCAGAGGTCATTTTCGCAACGGTTGTTCAACGTCATGATCAGCTACAGCAACCTCCAGCAAATCAAAGAGAGTGTAAGTAAGATTCTGGCCCAAAATAATAAGAACCCGAACGTTCTTATCGGTCAGCCGGTTAGAATTAAAGGGGAGGACGAGGCTTACTATTTTCAGGAGGGATGGCCTGAAGACGATGCCTTCGCCATGTTCGGACTGGATGATCAAATGTTGTTGATTCCGTGTCGGGTGAAAGACCTGCCGGCCTCCAACGTCTTGAAACAGGTGTACGTCGTCCCTCCCGGACTGACCCGGGTCCAACGGATCGCCTCCCCTACCCAGATCAGTCCCCGCCGATCATCTGCCGGAGGCATCGCCTATTTCACCATCCAATCGAAAGGAACGATTGCATGAAAATATTCTTAGCCATAATCTTGTCCCTGGTCTTTGGCCCATTACTGGTTTCTCCCGGATGGAGTCAGGTTTATGTGGAGTATTCCAGGGAGATGGTCGGGGTGATAAAGGATGGGGAGGCTGTGGAATTCATCCGGCAGGTGGTGGCGGGGCAGAGTACGGTGCTCTATGCCGGGCAGACCCCGGGCAGCGGGACGGAGCAGCAGGCGCCGCTCGGACCAAAGGGAGCTGATGCCTTGCTGGAATGCTTTAAGGAAGATCGCCTCGCTGCCAAATGCTACGCCAGTTACCAACTGGAGCGGGCCCCGGATGGGCGTAACGCCGTCAACTTCCGGTTCATTAAGGAAGCAGGTGGTCCTCTGGCCAGTGTCAGCGTTTTATTCACCTCTTACAAAGGTAAGATGAAAGAACTAAAAAACATCCTGGCCGAAACGGGATTACCTTTCCATCTCCTTCACCACACCACCTCCGCCGGAAACAAGCTTTTCTATCTGTCATTCGGTCCAGTTAAAGATACCGGCATGTTGGCCGGAATCCAGCCCTTCAGCCGAGACCCCGGATTACAGACTTGCGGCGCGTCCTGTGACGGCAATCGTAAGGTCAATCTACTTCAGAAGTGTTTTCAAGGACGTTATCCGGGTTTGCTTCGAGGCATCCAATACGTTTACCCGGACAAGGATATCTTGCCCGATTTTATCGACTGTGCCAAAGGCACCTTCCCGCCGGAACCCAGTCTCACCGAAGGCCTGATCTTGCGTTTGCCGGCGTCTGAGGAAAACTTTTACAAGGGGTTGGTGAAATGTGTTGAATCCGTTCGGGGAAAGAAGCCCAAAGACTCTAAACCGGGGTCCGGGATCAAGCTTCAGATCAAAATGAATGTGATGCGGGCTAACCCGGAGCGCTTCAACGCCTTACCGGGTGAGGTGGCCGAGATACTCACTTCGCTGGCCGGTGAAAGCAAAGAACAATATCTTAAACCCACACAGAAGATTCTCACCTTGACCATTTCCAATTGCCGTTAATGGTGACGGAGTGAGACGAAGAGCGTAACATTATGCAATATCAATTACTCCCGGTAATCCCGGCGTGGGCGGCGAAGGCGTCGTCGGAGGCCGTCCGGGAGTTTCTTTTGGGCTGAGAGACTGACGCCCGGCCCTGGACGCATCGGCCTAACCCTGGGTGAACACATGGATCTTATCCACTCGTTAATCTTCGGCATAAGAAATTTTGACGTAAGTTCCTGGTTTGAGGTTTACACCAGGCACTCTCTCTTCTTTATCCATTTGATTTTGATTATTATCCTGGCCTTCCACTGGGTTTACGCCATTTTTAGATACTTCAGCCGGAATAGATGGGAACTCCGGCAGGAACCCGGCCATGCGGAAAGATATGTGCGCCGAATCGACCAGACCTATCACTTTCTCGCGGAATTATTTCTGCTAACCGGCCTGGCCGGCACGGCCCTGGTCATTCAAGACGTGCTGAAGAACGGGAAACTAGGCGCCGACGAGATCATGTCCATTCGTCAGGGTATTGCCTTTAGCGCCGCCGGCATCGCCCTGGCCGTCGTCTGCTATTTGTTGCGCACGGGACTTCTATGGCTCTATCGAGGGGCGATGGTCCAGGTCTATCGGCTTCGGACCAACCGGGAAACGGATCAGATAGATGAATTGCGGCAAATCAGAGTGCTTCTCTCCCAAATGGTGGAGGGGCAACAGATGCCGGCCACGCCTTTGCAGGAGTTCACCCAGCAACTTGGCGAGCTTAAAGAGACTTTTAAGTCGAGCCAGATACAGAAGCAATTCGCCTCAGAAATGGGCAAGGTGATGGAGTTGTGGCAAAACCAGTCGGAGGAGAGGCTGACCGTGTTAAAGGAGGCCGTAATCCAGGCCACCGGGATGTTGCAGGAAACGCAAAACTTTATGGACCGGCAGATCGAACACTCCAACAGATTCATGGGTCAGTTGTCCGAGATGAAATTAGAGGTATCCCACACCGGGACCGGCATCCGGCAAAATATGGAAGAGCTGGTCCAGGATATTACCCTGGTCCGGCAACTGTTCATTGAAGAAATAAAGCAAATCTCGGTAATTATTAAAGAACACGGCGAGACCATGATCACTGCCCTGACCCAGTCACAGGGAAATATCCTGGCTCGTTTCACCGAGCAGACTTCGGCCTATCTACAATGCCACCGCGGGTACATCGACGATAATCGGGAGCTGATCAGGGCCTCCATCGACACAGCGGTAGCCAAATCCTACGAATTGCTCCAGCAGTCCGTGGAGGGATTAATGGCCTCCCTGCATCACCGGTTGGAACAGGAGCATCACGCTTATCTAGACAAAATAGGCAAATATCACGATCTCATCGAAACCCTGGAAGGTTCGGTGGATATCCGGGTCCAGGAGGCCGCCCAGGTGTTCAGGACGGAACTCGATACAGTCCTGCAGTATCATCGCCACCTGATGAGTCAAAACAAGGAGCGTGACGACAGCCTGCTTCAGGCCTGGTCCGGCTCCTTCCTACAACTGGAAAGACTGGTGGAAGGCCAGTTCATCGGCAAGTTCCAGGCGAGCACCACCGGGCTGAATAATGCCCTGGTTGACTGTAGCACGACCGTGGTCAAGTCGCACAGCTCCTTCCAGGCTTTGACCACTCAATTGAGCAGGGCCCAAACGGCGACGCAAAAGGCTATGGAATTCAATATAAAGCTTCTGACCGCCGAAAGGCAGGCCATAGCCCGGCTGGCCTCTAAAATTCAAGAGATGGACGCGGCCATCCGGGTCATCGGTGATCCGTACCAGGTGGTCAAGCAGGGGATGATAAATCTGCTCAACAAGAAGATCTGGTGAAGGATTCGGCGCTCATACAAGACGGGATACACCGTTATGTTTTTTATGGAAGATCACAATCCGGCCTCTGAATCCGGTAACCCACCCATTAGTCCCGACGGGTTAGACTATGCTTAAGATGGAGCGAAACAGTATTTCCTGGATAGGTATTGCCGACTTATTTTTGTTCTTGTTCCTTTTCTTTCTGGCCGCCTACATCATGGCCGCGACGAAAAACGAGAACGCCACGGATTGTTCCGGGAAATTACTCCGGATGGAAAGAGAAAACCGGGAATTAAAGAAAAAAATAGCCGAACTTGAGGACGCTCTGCACCGCTGCCGGGAAGACCTCAGTCGGTGCCGGGAGAAACTGGATCAATGCCGGGAGGACCTGCGTCAGTGCCGGGATGATAATATCGTACTGGGTCAGGGAAGATTCATCTCCGACAGCTTCGGAGCGGTTATCGGCCAGGCCCTAAACGCCTTGAACGAATTGAAACAGCAAATGGAGGCACGCAACTTTCCGGTTCAGATCGACCGCCGTCCCGACAGCCTGTTCTTTGACATGCAGGTTTTCTTTCGGCACGAGGGGTTGGATGTGACCAAAAGGGAGGAGCGCGAGGCGATTGTGATTATCGGGAAGGAATTCCGCCGGATCCTGGATCAAAGGCATACCTTTAAGCTGCGGGAG
>JADFXK010000251.1 GCA_015233625.1 Deltaproteobacteria bacterium
GGACTATCACTTTAGCCTCCCAACCCCTCAGTGTCACCATTGATCCGGAAGGTGTGAAGGCCTACTTCCTAACCGCCGGATCTGACCAGATGAGCGTGGTTGATACCAACAAAAACCAGGTCGTCGCTACCGTTCCAGTAGGGCCGGCGCCTGGAGATATCGCCGTGACCTACCATAAATATAATAATCTCTATGTCACCAACTCAACCAAAGGCACGGTGACCTGCTATGACAACCAAACCTTCATCCAAAAGACGGTTATCACAGTGGGCCAAAAGCCAACCAAAATGGCCATCAGCTACGATTGGGAGTGGCTGATGGTTGTGAATACCGGGGACAACAATCTTTCGGTCATCCAAATTTCGACCAATACCCAGACCGCGGTTCTCCCACTGGGGAATGCTCCTTCAGACATTATCGCCTCGATTATGGACCGGAAGATGTTTGTTATCAATACCGGGGATAATACCATTTCTGGAATAAGTGTTGGTGACAAGATAGTCACCGGGACCGTCCCCATCGGTCAGGGACCCTGGCGGATGGCCTACGCCCAGAACGGCGGTAAAGTGTTCGTGCTTAATCAGGGCGACGAGACGGTCAGTTTTATCGGTGAGGGGGATACCAGTCTTCGATCTACCCTGTCCCTTGCGGGGATGAAGCCCATGGGTATTTGCCCTGATTATGATAACAATTATGTCTATGTCGCCCAATATGCGAATAACAGCGTGGCCGTACTCAATAATGGTGACGAGAACATCAATATGCTCATTCCCGTTGGGCAGGGGCCCACAGACGTCGGCTTTATCAATAATCCACGCGTGGGTAAATATGTTTATGTGTCTAACTTGTTGAGCTCTTCTGTAACCGTGATCACTAGCGAAGACAATAGCAATTATCAGCCGACCCTACTGGCGCACAGCATTGTGACGACTATCCCGCTGAGCGATAAGCCTCGGCGGATATTTATGCAAGATCTGACACGAGATACCACCACTTTCAATCGATGATGATGATAGTCAAAGGATTATCTCAATCGGGCCGCGGCCTGGTTGTTTACAAGATTTAGTTAAGCGGGTCAGTAAAGCCGATGTTAGGCGTAACCAAAAGTAATTATCAACCGACGTCCATTGGCGGGCAGGTGGGTGGGCATTATCCCGCCGAGGGACATTAGCGGCAGGGTACAATCCAAGGCCAGCTATGGGATAGGCCATTTGCTAATAGATGTTTTAGGACTTGGCCTTTTTGCAGACCCAGACATGTGAAATTTTGGGCAAGTGTCGTGTTCACCTGCCCCAGGATTCAGAAGCCGCAATCATATGCATGGAAGGGGCGACCGAGCCTGGGGCAGTGATAGATTAATGCAGGACGCCAAAGAAAAATGAAAGACGTTGTCCGCATCACATCAAATGAAAAAGGAACGGAAAGTCCGATGCGGGAGACAGGAAATAACCAACAGATTGGACCAACCCGGTGCGGAAGGTGTTGACCTGATACGCCGGCCGAAAGAAAAAATCAGTAAAAGAATTTGGACCAGCGGCGATTAATAGGCAAGAGTGCGAGATCTGCAATTTTATGTAACCATTACATGCACATGGTGTTAACCTATGAAGTTGTCATCCTTATGCAAAGGGATTCGGTTCCCCAAACCGAAGTACCCTAATGTCCCAACTGAAGTCGTCCCCATTCCTTCCCCAAGCAGGGTCATACTGCCGATGCTGCAGCACGCAGGAACACCGTGTGTCCCTTGCGTAGAAAAGGGAAGCCAGGTAAAAATCGGGGACGTAGTAGGTCGGCCGCAAGACGAGACCGGGGCTTCCGTTCATGCCAGCGTCTCTGGGGAGGTAACTGACATTGCGCAGGTATACACCTCCTCGGGGCAAAAATCTCCTGCCGTCATCATCAGTTCAGACGGCAAGGATACCTGGGCGGACAATATAAAAACCGATGCTGAATATCTCGAAAAAGCACCATCGGTTTTAATCGACCGCATTAAAGATGCGGCCATTATGTCCTCCGGAACGGAAGCAGCTCCGGTGATAACCGACCTCACTCTATCCCAAAAACCCCGGGGCTACCACTTCGCCACCGGGTTACCCATTTTCAAGCCACTCGATACTCTGGTCATCAACTGTGTAGACACTGAGCCTTATTACGGGGCTGCTTATCGGTTGATGGACGATTTTTTCGATGACCTGGAAGCGGGAATCAGAACTGTCAAGATTGTCACCGAAGCCACCAGATTTATTATGGCCGTTGACGTGCAACACTCCGTCAGCAATCAGGTGAGAGATCTTACCGGACAATTAGAAGTGGCGGTCCGGTCTGTGGATGGAACCAGGTTTCCCACGGGGGTTCACCGGGTTCTCTTAAAAGAACTGTTGGATCTTGAAATCCCCATGCCCTATGGTGAGCCCCGTGATTATGGAGTTTCGGTACTTAAGGTCGACTCGATTATTGACATCGGTCGGGCAGCTAAGCACCTTAAACCACAGGTAGAAAAAGTTATTTCTGTTTTTGGTAAAGGCGTCCATGATCAAAAGCTGGTCCGGGTGAGGGTAGGCACGCCCTTGAAAGATGTCCTGGCGGCCTGCGGTGGCCTGGCCGGCCGGCCGGGTAAAGTCATCTTCGGCGGGCCAATGATGGGTATGGCCCAGTTTGACTTGAATGTCCCAATTTCTAAAGACACCGAAGCAGTATATGTCCAGACGATGGATGAGGTGGTCCGTTCGGTTAATCATCCATGCATTAATTGTGGTCTGTGCGTCAAGGTTTGTCCCGTCAGGCTGGTGCCCAGTCAATTGTCGAAATACTGTGAAAATGATCAGTTTCAAGACGCTGCGGCTCTAAACCTGATGAACTGTATTGAATGCGGCTGTTGTCACTATGTCTGCCCGGCGAAGCGGCCGATGGTCCACCAGTTCCGTTACGGTAAATCGCAAGTCATGGTTAGAAGGATGGGTTGATGATCGATAAAAAGCTAGATAACAGATTAGTTGTTTCATTCTCGCCCCACATCGAGAGTCATAATTCTATTAGCGCGATGATGCTTACTTTTGTTATCGCGTTGCTCCCCTCTGTCATGATGGGGGTCTATTATTTTGGATATAAGGTTTTAATGATCCTGGGTCTCTCCATCGCTTCCTCGATGGCTGCCGAGGCTTTCGTGAACAAGTTAAGCGATCGCCCCTCGACTATCGGAGATTTTAGCGCTATTTTGAATGGGCTGCTGCTGGGATTGTTGATGCCGCCGACCATGCCCTGGTGGGCGATGGTGGTCGGATCGAGTTTATCCATCATTGTGGGCAAGAGTGTTTTTGGCGGGTATGGCAATTACCCTCTTAATCCCGTCTTGATCGGGTGGATGATTATCCGATTAGCTTGGCCGGATTTAATGAACGGCTTTATCGAGCCGGCTCCGTTGTTCTCCGGTGGTGATATATCAGAGGCGTTACCTCCGTTAATGGCGGTAAAAGGCGATCCCAGCGAAATCGGCTCGTACGACATGTGGCGACTGATGCTTGGAAATGTTCCCGGGCAAATCGGCACCATCTCCGCTTTGTCCGCCATCCTTGGAGGCTTGTTCCTTCTTTATCGCGGTGTTATCAGATGGCACATTCCGGTTGGCGTTTTCCTTGGTGCCTTCGCTTTTGCTTGGATTTTCAATACGATCAATCCAGATACTTACTTCCCCGGTTCTTTTCATCTCATGACCGGGACTCTTTTGCTGGGCGCCTTTTTTCTGGCTCCGGAACCGGTTAGCAGCCCGGTTACCCCTGGCGGGATGTTGGTTTACGGATTGTTGATCGGTGTCTTAACCGTTATAATTCGCATCTGGGGATCGGATACAGATGGGGTCATCCAGGCTATCTTGATTATGAATATCGGCACCCCGCTGTTTGACCGTATCCGTCCTAGATCATGGGGGGTGAATACCGGTGCGTGAAATATTACGACTTGTTGTAGTTCTGTCCATTATCTGTGCTGTGGCTGGGTTTTCCCTGGCCCTGGTTCATAAGGTGACCAAAGCGCAGATCGATTACCAGCAGGTTAAGTTCGTTAAAGAGCCGGCCGTTAAAAGAGTTTTGACCGGGTATGATAACGATCCCATCAAAGACCGAAAAGAGTTGGAGATTGGCAAGGATAAGTATGGCCGGCCTCAATTCTTGCTCGTCTTCCCCGCAAAAAAAGAGGGCAAGACTTTCGCCTTAGCCATGGAAACCTACGGTAAGGGGTATCATGGAGATGAGGGTGTCATGGTCGGGATCGACGTTGAATCCGGCAAGCTGACTGGGATTGGGATTACCTCTCACTCAGAGACCCCAGGCATTGGGGCCAAAGCAGTGGAGCCGTCTTTTACAGATCAGTTTAAAGACATAGCTATCCAAGAAGATGTAAAAAAGAAGTCGGATGGTGGCAAGATCGAGGCCCTATCCGGCGCGACCTTAACGACCAACGGCGTTTTGTCTGCGGTTAACAGTGCCCTGAAGTATTATAAAGAACTAAAAGACAAGCTTATCAGCTAAACAACACCTTAAAATGTCAAATAAAGGGACTTACTATGGCGTTTGGCAAGGAATTTACAAAGGGCTTCTGGGATCTCCTACCGCCGTTCAGACTTGTTTTGGGCCTCTGCCCCACCTTGGCAGTGACCACCTCGGCTGAAAACGGTCTGGGAATGGGGTTGGCGGTGACCTTTGTCTTGGTCTGTGCTAACTGTATCATCTCCCTCATCCGAAAGGTGATCCCCAGCAAAGTCCGCGTGGCGGCTTTTATCGTTATCGCTGCCTCCTTCGTGGTTATTACCGAGCTGGTCATGAAAGCGTATTTTTACTCACTATCAACTCTGCTTGGTATCTTTATTCCTCTGATCGTGGTTAACTGTATCATCCTCGGCCGGGCTGAGGCTTTCGCCTCCAAGCGTGGGGTTATCGATTCTTTTGCCGACGGATTGGGGATCGGTCTCGGATTTACCATCTCCTTGACGGTCTTGGGCTGCATCCGTGAGGTTCTGGGCTACGGGGCCATCTTTGGACATAACATTATGTGGGAGAGTTTCCGCCCCTTTTCGTTTATGGTTAAGCCCCCCGGAGCCTTTGTCTGCCTGGGGTTGCTCCTGGCTTTGATCAACTTCATTAGCATGCGACAAAAAGCAAGATGAGAATTTAATCCCTTCCAGACGAATAGAGGGCGAACAAAATGAGTGACTATTTACTCCTAATGGTTTCGGCCATTCTGATCAACAACATCCTCCTGGCCAAGTTCTTGGGTAACTGCCCCTTTTTGGGGACATCCAAGCGAATGGACACGGCTATGGGGATGGCCATGGCGGTTGTTTTCGTCTTGACCCTATCTGGAGTCATTACCTGGTTAGTCCAATACTATGTTTTGATTCCTCTCAACATCGAATACCTCCAAACAATTTTCTTTATCCTGGTCATCGCCTTTTTGGTCCAGTTCGTGGAAATTGTACTTCAGAAGACGGCTCCGGCTTTATTCCGGGCCTTGGGTATCTACCTGCCTCTGATTACCACCAACTGCGCCGTGCTGGGTGTGGCTATCATCAATATTAATGAAGAATTTGGTTTTTTTAAAACCATGTTCTATTCCTTCTCTTCTGCGGTCGGTTTTGGGCTGGCCCTGGTCTTGTTTGCTGGGATTAGGGAGAGATTCGCTTTAGTCAGAATACCTAAACCGCTTGACGGGACGGCCATAGGTTTGATCACCGCCGGCTTGATGGCCCTGGCTTTTTCTGGATTTGCCGGCCTGGTCTAATAGCCTCGGGTGCCCTGTCTTCGTTTACATGGGGGACGGCCAAACGGTCGTGGTCAATGGCCTTAGGGCGGACCAACCCCCTCAAGATTTTCCCTGGACTCGCCCTAGCGGCTGGGCCAGGGACCATAAACATCATGGGAGGAATATCTATGCTGGCCGAAGCGATATCTCTCGGCAGCCTTGGACTGTTCAGCGCCGTGGGATTGGGGCTGGCGGCGAAGTTTTTTGCCGTAAAGCAGGACCCTTTAGTTCAAGCGATCGAAGAAGCCTTGCCGGGTGCTAACTGCGGCGGGTGCGGCTTTGCCGGGTGTTCAGGAGCCGCAGCGGCCATCGCCAAGGGTCTGGCCCCGGTGAATGTGTGCGTCGGCGGGGGACCTGAGGTCGGTCTGGCCGTCGCCGCTATCATGGGTGTTGAACCGGGATTCAAGGAACCGGAATTTGCTAAACCAAAGTGCCGCTATGGCGAGGAAGACGCCGAAACCAAATTCATCTACTCGGGAATTCAGGATTGTCGGGCGGCCATGCTCTTATCAGGCGGGGCCAAGGTTTGTGAAATTGGTTGTCTAGGCCTGGGATCATGTGTTCGAGCCTGCCCCTTTGAGGCTATTGCCATCGGTCCAGACGGTCTGCCCGTGGTTGA
>JADFXK010000252.1 GCA_015233625.1 Deltaproteobacteria bacterium
GACAAGGATTAGAACTGAGACGATGACCACAATTGTTCCCAATATGTCCATCTTTCCGTTCCGCCGAAATCTTGGCCTAGAACTACCATCTTCAGGGCAACGTTAAGACACGAGGCTCTGATACCTCTGACGTGGAGATCTGATAATTCCTTTGGTAAGATTGAGGTTAGGACCGCACACCGGGGTGCTGCTGGTGCGGTCGAGGTTCGTCCTGACCAGGGAACCCGCCCCCCCATCGAGGCCCTGGGCCGAACGCTCGCCGCTAAGGATTTCCTATCGTTAATCGATGGGGAAGACGATACTTATACCCGGCGACTGATACGGGGCCGGGGCATAAACGACCGGTGGAGGCACATAGACACGTTCCGTGTAGTAGTAGCTGCGGGAATTCTGGTAATACACACGCCGGTGGTCCCGGTAGTGCCGGTCGCTATTGTACCGGTCGCGATGGTACTGCCGGTCGCTCCTTTGCATTTCTTGGCCGAACGCTGGTGCGCCGGATATACCACCGATCATTGAGGCAAAGACAAGCGCCATTACGATCTTACCGACTGTCGAACTAAACCATGTGGTTCGCGTGTTCGAGGTTTTCATAGTGATCCTCCATTGTTGGAGTGATTCCCTATCGTAAAATAGGGCTTGCGGTCTTGCAGCTGCGGCAGTCACGATCATTTGCCTTTTGCCTTTGCCTTTGCCTTTGTCTTCGTGCGGTCTTGATGGTGGAATAATTTATCAGCAGCCTTTTTCTGAGTATCCGACATGCCGGCATAGAGCGGCTCAAAAATCGGAATGAATTTTTTGATGCCATCTGCATGTGCCTCGGCAATTGCGGCATAGGATTTAAGATCGTCGACAGCGGTCATGGTACCTGCTTTGTCTATCCTGGCCTTGATGAGTTCCTCCATCGTTTTTGCGTTTTCCCGCATCACCTGGGTGACGTTATTCCATTGGGCTTCCTGGGCCGAGGTGATCTTGAGCTTTGTGTGAAGCTCTTTGATGCGTTGTTCAACACGGTCGACCTTTGAGACCCTACCAGCAGTAGCCGCGCCTGGCCCGGGGGAGGCCGCGCTCGAAGGACTTGGACTTACGAGGAACATAAGGGCGAGAAACATCACTGCAACAGCTAATACCGTGGGATAAGTGAACCGACAGACAATGCTTTTCATGCTCTACCTCCTTTTATGGTTAACAACACGACAATCTACTCTCTTCATCATCTATAAACGTTATTCTCCCATCAGGACTGACTATCAGATACGCTTCTGAATACTCAAAATCTGTGCCGGAAAGATGAAGGGGCACAATTATTTAATATTGTGATTGTATAACTGGAACTTAAGTCCGGGTGGGTAGAGTATTGGCCGAGAACCGGCAGGAGAATAAGTGTTGCATGCAACAGAATCGTTGCATTATTTCTGTGTTGGCTGCAACACATTAGCTTAAGGAATGGAAAACGCCGCCCAAACGAATCCGAACAGCGCACCAGCAGCTGGTTAGAGCCAGTGTTTGAACAGACGGGAAAACCATTCCTTTAAGTAATTGTCGAATGGCCGTTTTTCCCACTCCTCCAGAGTTATCTGATCAGACTCTTTTAAATCTCTTTCAAACATTACTTGCATGGCATCTGCAAAGTCCCGGCCGAGGATCACTGCGTTGGCCTCTTCATTGGTAAGGAGGCTTTGCGTGTCCAGGTTGCTCGATCCGATTGTAGACCAGACATCATCGATAACCGCCGTCTTGGCATGCAGCATCCCGCCGCCGCGCTTCTCAAACAATTTCACGCCTGCTTTTAACAACCGGGCATAGTAATGTCGGCTTGTATAGAAAACCAAATTGGAATCACTGAAACCGGGAAGTAATATCTTCACGTCAACACCACGCGCGGTAGCTTCGGTGAGCGCTTTTAACATTTGGTCGTCAGGCACAAAATAGGGAGTCGTTAAGTAAATGGAGCGTTTCGCATGAGTGAGGGCTGACATGTACATAATAAATATGAGTCGATTCGTTTCACCCGATATACTACCAACCACGCCGACAAGTGTGTTTCCAGATTTCTTGACATAGGGGAAATATTCCTTTTTGGGAAGGGCCGGTCCCTTTTGCCGTTCCCAGGTGTTCATGAAAAGCCATTGGAGTTGTGCGGCGGCTGGACCCTCGATCCGAACGTGTGTATCTCGCCAGGGTTCTTCTCTTTTCGTACCACGAGACTGACTCGACGAGCTTCTAGAATACACACCACTGATGTTGACTCCGCCGGTGAACGCAATGGCGCCGTCGACTATCAGAATCTTACTATGATCTCTTGTAGTTAATTCCCATGACGTTCCCTCGACCAGCCTTTCAGGATTTACTGGGTTGAATTCAAGCACCCGAACCCCGTGATCGCGTAAGCGCTGAAAAAAACTGGCCGGAGTACTCATTGATCCATAACTATCGTAAATCAGGTTTACTTGTACGCCTTCAGCCCGCTTCTGGATGAGTAGATCAGAAAATTGTCGGCCGACTTCATCATCTTCAAATATGAAGCTTTCAAAATTGATGTGATCCTTAGCATCCTTGATGGCCTCAAACATCGCGGCGTAGGTCGCCATTCCGTCGATGAGCAGAGTGACCTTGTTCCCGGCTACTACGGGGTTCCCAACGATGGACTGCATCAGCTTAATCTGGTGCTGGAGAAGTTCGGTGGCATCGGCTTGCCGCTCCAGCCATTTGATGATGGCTTCGCTTGTCCTTGGAGAGAGTTCCCCTTTAGGCCCCATGATCTTTACCGGCTGATCAGAGCTTGATAGCTCCTGGGCCATCATTTTCTGTGCATCCGGCAGGGATGCACAACCGGAAACAATGACCAGGCAGAGAAACGTGAGTAATAAGAAAAAGGGACCAGTCAGTGGGCGGGTGCTCAAATGTTTCATTGCACGAATCCTCGAAGAGTCTCTTCTCTGACCATTATCGCATTGAGCCAGAGGATTTCATGCCCAGACGCAACGATGCCAATCCATAGTTAGTTGGGAGTTGGCAGATAACACCAAAGAGACCCGCCGGCGACACGTCTCATGGGTGACACGTTGCGAAGATGTCCCACTGAGACATGCCTGTAACGAAATAACATATTGACAACATGTTATATTTTGGTGCAATTTACCCTGAATCCCCGCCCCCTCCTGGCCTCTTTTCAAAAGGGGCCAAGGAGGGTTTCCAAGCTTGGGTGGGCAAATTAATTGCGGCGAAAGCCTGTGCTCAGATTTAGTCTTTCGGGACAACTGATAACATGTTGTGTACTTTCACAACGCCTTTAACCTTGGCGGCAACTTTTCCTGCATGTTTCTTTTGTCCCTTGGTATGAACCTTACCGGTGAGAGTCACCTCTCCATTGTTGGTATCGACCTGGACTGTCTTCAGTGTGCTTAATTTAACATCCTCTGCCAATTCATACTTGACCTTTGTGGTGATAGCGGCATCGTCGACCGCGACCCCTGCAGTTCGTTCGGCGAATGCGATTAATACTGAGCCGAAGATCAGGGCCATAGACAAAAACAATACTACAGGAAAAAAGGCTTTTTTCATCTGACATCCTTTCTGGTGTTTTGGAGAACCGGTGACATGATTGTGGTGGATAGTTTCGGTCGTTCAACATGAGACCGATCTAACTCGATTTCTACTTTCCTTTGAGCTTTGTCTCGGCGTCTTCTTGTTTGGTGCTATATCCCTCCTGTATCTTGCCGGATAAATACTCCGGCATTTTGATAAACCTTGCCGATCCCTAATCCCTAATATCCCTGCCTACCGCCTGTGCTGATCGTGCTCGCCAATGAGGTAGCCTACAGTCGCCCCGGCAGCACCACCGACAACTGCTCCAACAGCCGGACTTCCGCCAACGACTGCGCCCAGGACAGCTCCGCCGGCCGCACCAATGGCGCCTCCGCTTAGAGTTGTCTGCTGGGTGTGGGTCATTCCAGAACATCCAACTGTGCAGACAAAAACAAGAGTAACAAGAGCGAACATTATTCGTTTCATTTTATCTCTCCTTCTTGCTGTAAAGTCCTTAAGGAGTTTTCGCTAGCGGACGACCAGCGATGCCCACTTTGATATTGGGTTTGATCATGGTATCCCACATCACCTTGGTCACAGGATCTTTAAGGTGATCCGGATTCTCACTGTAATATTTATCCACCCGAGCCACAACGTCATTCATCGGTATACCGGCCATTCCTTCAACCACTCTTGGAACAAAGCTGTCTCTTTTGAGTTCAGGATATTTATGGATCAAGTGTTGTTCAATTGTCACCACATGCCCAAAACCCCAGATAAAGGCCACCTTGGCATCCGGCGACATTTTCTCCCACACATCGCCTGTTAGCATTGGCATTCCTAGTGTATTTTCAAGCCCTTTTTCCAGGTCCTTTCGATCGGCCGTTTGCTGAGGCCCTTTTTCCTCGGCCAGCACGTTAAACGAGCAGACCGTAAATCCAACAAAAATAGCAACTGCAAGGTACATCCATACCACTTTAAGCCTGTTCATAAAGACTCCTTTCCCGTTGTTTTTTAAAGGTGTTTCTTGCTGCAAAAATTGAATTAAGCCTATGTTGGCGTCCAAAGACCTCCTATTAAGGGCACGGCAGCCCAAAACGGATATAATAACCGTAATCGTTCACCGCAATGGACGCTGACAAGTATCGTTTCGGCCGGCCTAGGTCGGGCATGTGGAACCAGGCTCAATCTGTATCCGGGACAAAAGGAATAAATTGATTATAAATTAGTTCATGTATGCACTAGTTATTGACTCAATCATGCTTTGTCTTCAATTGCTAGATAAGGGCGATCAGGTTACCCCAGACGTCGAACGATGCGCCGGGTCGAACGCCGCTTAACCGAGCGTATTATATGAACATTAAATCTTTATGTAAATAGGGTGTGGGGTTCATTTCTCTGGTGGTTTTTCCCGACTGGCGTGAATATTTCCCGGCCGGTTTCACATGCTGAGGAGGTTTTGCCCTGTAGCGCTAGGCCACCGGAGGAGGTGCTGCCACTAAGCTCTCGCCCGCACCTTTCTCAACTGAGTTGTGGTGAGAGATTCGCGTCAATCCAGCGATACTTCACTGTATGAATCAAAGAATATGTATTTGGCGAGCGTCCTCTGATCGTGATGGCCGCATATTGCCGCGGTGGCGGCCCATGGTAGCCGCCGCGGCTGGTGGGGCAGGGTGTGGGAGATGATGAGCGGGTGGTCTAACCATGTGGCTTCAAAACGATAATCCAATCTTAGAAGCAGTCGGTGGGTGGATCTATCCAGATGGTCCAGAGCCTTCATTCGTCAAGGAACGACCGGCCTACCGGAGAGACTTGATTATCACCCCAACACCAGTGAGGATCATAGCTGATTCGGCCAGCAACAGCTCAATGGTCCATTTAATATTGCTAGTCCTGAATTCGGCGATGTCTTTTGGGTTTCCGCCCGTAACACCTTTAAGCTCATTGGGGCCGCGGTCCTAATGAGAACGTAACCGATTTACCCCATGATTGAGTATACCACATGTAATCTCGAACGGTCATGGTCCGGGCGTTAGGATCTATCGACACTACTATAAAGGCAAGTTGGGTGGGGTCCTTGGCCGAATCCACACCTTTCATGGGAGAATCGACCCGAACCGCGTTGAGGCTGATGTCGTGGTCCGGTCCGGTATAGGTATAGGTCCCGTTTATATGCTCGTGCCCATGAAAATAGGCGACAATGTTCTTATGGGCTTTGAGAAATGCAACCAGGTTCCGCTGAGCGGTAGTGGTCGGTGCATGGCTCGTCAGCTTGCCGGAGGAATCCGCATCAGTGGCCTGATCCGCCACCATATTCTCGAATTTGTCGGTCGAGTTGATATCATGGGCCCCGTTCGGATTGGTCAGGTGCCTTACGTCAATGTCCGGCTGATCATGGGTGAATAGTATTACGGGAGTCGTGGCGCTCACATTCTTCAGGTCGCTCTCCATCCAGGTCCGGGCGACGCTGTCGGGCCATATGGTCAAGAACACAAAGTGGACGCCGCCGATGTCTTTTGAAAAGAATATCTTGTCCCTTATGTAATTATAGGTATTTTTCGTCCTTGGTGTCGCTGGCTTCATCATTAGATTATAAATCTCGGCCATCGCCGTGGCGTCCGTGGTCGGATTCATGGGCTTGTAAAAACCGATGGCATTGGTCACATCGTGATTACCCGGTATAATATACAGGGGCGCCCGGCCGCCTTGCTTATCCGTTAAGGACAGGCCATTGATGTAATCGGTCTCAAATTGACTCCAGGAAGTCGCCGCACTCTGGATATACCTCACTTTCGCTGGGTGAACGGCTTCCGACCGGTTGGCGATGTCTCCATTCTCAGCCACAAAGTCAATCCATTCCACTCGCTG
>JADFXK010000253.1 GCA_015233625.1 Deltaproteobacteria bacterium
TCGGACATCATTTCGGCCAATCTCCGGTTCTTTTCACCTAAACCACCACTACGCACGACATTACAGGGATCTTGCACGGTGGTGGGTTCTTTCACTTTGTGCCGGAGCTTAATCCGGCCATCACGGATATAGTCGTGGAACAACTCCACAGAATGGATGACCTCTTGCTTGGGAGTGTATCCCAGCCACCCGGGCGCCTCGTACTTCACGGCCCGATAGGCATGTCCGCACTCGGTGACGGCCACTTTTTCCACGCCCAGTTCATCGGCCTGTTTGAAGATGTTTTCGACAATCATTCGAGCGGTTTTGACGTCGCCGGCAAACATGGCCAGGTTGGTGTCGTCCCAGCCGGGTTGGCTGCAGTAGGTGTAGTCTTCTCCGGCAACGTAAAAGATCTTGGCCACCTCCATCATATCCTGGGGATAAAACTTAGGTTCCCGGGCATTGACGGTGTACATGATTTTGGCGCCCTTCTTGTCGATAGGCACGGTCAAACCGACCAATTCTTCCGACATTTCCTCTTCAATCCATTGGACTGTTTCCACCCACTCTTCATCAGAGATGCTCATCTGGTTGCCGGATTCTTTGTAATTATTGATGGCGGCCAGAAGGCCTTGGGGAGCCATTCCTTGGGACAACAGCATAGCCCGCAACAGAGAAATCATCATGGCGATATCAATGCCGAAGGGACAATATAAAGTGCATCGCCGGCACATGTTGCATTCATAATAAACCGTTTTGTAAATCTCTTGCAGATATTCCCGGTCGACCCCGCCATATTTCTTCATAATATCGTTGATGAACCTAATTTTGTAAGAGGGAATCATCTTAGGGTCACGATTGTTGGCGAGATAAAAGTGACAGGTATCAGCACACATTCCGCAATGAGCACAAATACTTAGCCACGTCTTAAGACGGGCGCCCAGTCTAGGGGTCAAAAACTCCATTATCGTTCTTGGAATTATTTCTCCGCTCATGAACAACTCCTCTGATTGAGTTTCATTAAACCCAGATTATCCCTTAAAATTAGATTGAATAGCCTCTCCGGCCAAACTCAACTGCAGCAGATGCCCTGGAAAAGAAGAATAAGATAATGTGGGACAGTTTGGTAAAGGGGATGAGGATCAACATCAATTCTCCGGACAACATGTGGAACAGCATCATATTATTGCCCAAGAAGGAAATATGATTCAAGGTGCCATGGGTCGCAAAGTATCCCGTCAGGAAAGGCAGTGCCGTGACGACCATGAGGAAATAATCGGAAAAAGTGGAGATGAGGCGGATATCCGCGGAGAAGATACGTCGTAACAGCAAGAATACCGCAATGCCCAGGAAGGCAAGAGTCATCCAGTCGGCCACGTTTTGGGGCAAGGCCGGCCAACTGACGGCAAAGATCGATTCCTCCCACAGGCTGATGTGCCCGGCCAGGAAAATGGGGACGGCCAGTAGACAAATGTGGAAGGTGTAAGTCAATACGGAGTAAACGGGATTCTTGATCACAGTTACATTCATGGGTAACAGCCAGCGGGCAAAAGTGGAGAGGACATAGCCCCACTTGAAATGCTCGTGGATCACTTTATCCTTGGTACGTGATTCCATATAAAATGTTACCGCCCTCATCATACAGCCGATAATGAAGATCAGAAACGCGGTCCACAAAAGAGGACCTTCAACGAATGAATAAAAGTTCATGTTCTTCTCCCTCTCCTTTCTTTTTGACGGTAGCTGCCTCATTTCCGACAAAAGTCAGTCCGGAATTCTCCTTTACTACCTCTTCCTATATACTCACGGGTGTTTATTGTCAATCAAAAAAGCCTACAAGTAACCGCCGGGTAACAGAGGAATTGGCGGTCACTTGTGATACGGTAGACCAGCCCTGATGGTCAAAGCCCGGTATATTTGTTCCGCTAAAATCAACCGGGTCATTTCATGGGTCAAAGTCATCCGGGACAAGGACAATACAAATTGGGCTTGCCCAGGCAACGACGGCTCCCATCCCGAAGCCCCCCCGACGGCAAAGGCCAGGGATTTGCATCCGGAACTTTCTCGCTCCGATAAAAACCCGGCCAGTTCGGGAGAAGTCATCGCCCGACCCCGTTCGTCCAAGATAGTCAGGTAATCGCAATCCTTGGCCGCCTTGAGCAGCCTTTGCCCTTCTGCCTGAACCTGAGCTGCCTCATCTCCGCCGCCAGCCAACCGGGCCGCCTTAACCTCAACCACATCCACGGGCAGATATCGGCTGATCCTTTTCGTGTAGTCACTGATACCGGCGGCCAGATAGGCTTCGCGCGTCCGCCCCGGCCAAATAAGACGAATTTTCAAATGTTGCTCCCAGTATTTCAGGCCAGACCGAATTAACTGACCAGAATCATTCTATATCTGAGACTGTGCCTTTGATTCCAAATAGTTAACGGCTGACTGGTATCCATTTACATTGCCCACGTCAAACACCTCCCCGTTGACCATGACTCCATTCAAGCCCACGGTTTTAATCAGATGCTGGTGGATAGGGACGTCATCCAGTTCACCGGGTGTAACATTACGAAACTTCTCAATCAAGTCAAGATATCCAGGATGATAAATACCACCCCCGAATCCTTTGAAGATAGGACCGGAACCATCTATGGTGATAACCCCGGGTTGCTTGTCTGACAGGTGAGTTACCCGATAGACCGGAGGGGATAGCGGTTCCACTTGAAGCCGGCCGACATTGCCGAACCCGGTCGCCCTGGCCCCGGTCAAAATGGTCATGCCGATGACATCGGTATCATAATTAAAAAAATGCGGCATCAATTGGGCCAGGAATGGTTCCGCCCCAAACGAGACCAGATCGGGCATGGTCAAGGCGAAGGGTTCTGCGCCAATGTGATCCCTGACCAGGCTCACCGCATCGGCCACCCCGCGGGGCTGTTCCTGATAAAAAAAAGTCAGTTCCACTTGGTCCCACAACAGTTCGGGGGGATGGCTTTTGAGATAGGTGAGAAAATGGACAATCTCTTCCTTGCTGGGGCTGATAATGATGGCGATGTCCGTTATCCCGGACAGGGCGTGCATTTCCACGGCCCATTGAATCATCGGCTTACCGCCGAGCGGCCATAACTCCTTTGGCCGGCCTCCCGTAACGGGCCGCATCCTGGTGCCTAATCCGGCCGCGGGGATAATGCCTTTGGTGATCTTCATGGATTGGTTAGAATATCCTGTTGGGCTGATCTAATAGTTCAGATGACACTTCCCATGTTTCATTCCGAATTGGCTATTCCTCACTGGCCGTTGCCAGGATTTGCTCAATCTGTTTCCCAAGCAATGGTATCTTGTTGACGACAACATCCCACACGATACCATAGTCGATTCCGAAATATTCATGGATCATTCTATTGCGCATCCCCGTCATTCGTTGCCATCGGATGTCTGGATAGGCCGACCAGAACTCCTGAGGGAGCTTCCTGGCAGCTTCTCCTATAATTTCCAGGCTACGAACAAAGGCCCTTTTCAGTGTCTCATCAAACACGAACGCTTCTTTGCTCAACCCTGCTGTCTGGTTTATAAGGTAATGAATCTCATCCAAAATATGACGAAGGTAATCATGGGTTGAGAAGTCATGAGTCGAAGGCGACATATTCTACCTCCTTTAATATCCGTGGCCCGATGTAGGGACTGAGCGACTCCGTCGTGAGCAGTTCCACCCGCCGGTTGAACAAGTCGTCCAGAAAAAAACACAGGTCCATAAAATTATCAAAAGTTTTCTGCTCGGGCTCAAATTCCACCAATAAATCCACGTCACTTTCCGCATTTTGTTTTTCGCGCACAAAGGAGCCGAACAGGCCGATCTTTCTTATCCCAAAGGCCCTGATCCGGTCTCGGTGGGCTCTAATTGCACGGACAATGTTTTCTTTCGTTTGAACCGGCTCAGTCATACATCCTCCGATATTCAGTAAACGGCCCCAGGCCGTGGGACAACTTAATCTTTATGATACCCCAAAACGCGAAAAACGCCAAGGGGTTATTTTACGACCAACCACCTCGACGTTTTCATATCCAACTAATTCAGTTGTGATGATCATGACCAGTTGGAACCGGTCGCGGCCGCCCAACTCTAGCCTGCGGCCACCGCGATTTTGTGCGGTTTAGCCCGCTCGACTTTGGGCAGGACCAGGGTCAGAACCCCGTTTTTGACTTTCGCCGAAATCTTTTCCTGGTCAATAATGTCCGCCAAAACGAATTTCCGGTGGAAACGACCCTCCCCGTATTCCTTCAGCAAACTATGTTCCCCTTCTTGAGCCGCCGGGGTAATATGACCGACAATGGTCAGGAAGTTGTCTTTGACATCGATCTCGATATGCTCTCCGTCCACCCCCGGCACATCCGCCAACAGGGTCAAGGCACCTTGGTCTTCATATATATCCACATCCGGGATAAACACCGGACCGGATTTGGTATGTTCACCCTGCTCGGCTAGCTCCGTTTTATCCTTTACTTGAAGTTCTTTCTCGCTCATAATTACACCTCCCTCCGAATCAGGCTGCCAGGATCTTGATTTGTTTGGGCTTGACTGCCTCCGCCTTAGGCAGGGTAATGGTCAAAACGCCATCCTTTACTGTTGCAGCCACTTTGGAATGGTCGACAGTCGTGGGAAGTGTCAACACCCGGCGAAAATACCCGGATTCTCTTTCCCGGCGGTGGTAATTGACTTTTTTATCCGCATCTGGTATGGTTCGTTGACCTCGAATAGTCAGGTTATCTCCCTCAATCAATAAATCTACCTGCTCCGGTTCAATACCTGGGATTTCCGCCCGAACATACAGATTTTCGTCATCTTCGGACAGGTTCAACGCGGGATATACCCCAGAGGTTCTTGTCAAGTTTACGCCGGGAGATTCTGTTACCCCAGAAAACAACTGATTCACCTCACGTTGGAGGCGAATGAAATCATTGACCAAATTTGCCCTAAACGGCCGCGGTGTCCATTTTAAGATTGCCATAGTTAAACCCTCCTCTTCTACCTAAACACATGCTGGAAGTACCTCTTCCACTCCTGTTACGAATTGTGTTAGAAACATGTTAACAATTATTTTGTTTTCGTCAAGGGTTGTACACCGATTATTAACAAAAGACAGTCACAAAATCAACATATCTTTCTATAACTTGTTGTTATATATAAATATATACCAACGACGAAGAACCAGTGCTTCACTTTGTAGTCCATCGTCTACCTGTTATGAATTGTTTTAACTAATAGATAAGCACTATTCGGTTTTCGTCAAGGTCTCAAAGCACCATTTTCATCATATCCAAAAAAGTCGTAATTATTTATATATGTTAACAAACTAGTCAAATGAATCAATTGATCCTGTCTGACTTAATCTGGTAATATCGCCCTAAAGGAGAATTAACCATGGCTGCTGCAATTGTCATAAAAGACGTGATGCTGAATGAAGATGAACTTGGATTGGCTGAAGGTTTTACCACGGTTAAAGAACATATAATCACCGTCTTGGGGTGCGAAGAAGAGGCTACGCCGGGGAATATTGTCTTTTTCGGCGTTGACCTGCCCATCGGCGACATTGGAGAGGTCAAAGGAAAAGTCGTCGGCTGCGACCGAGTGGACGACGAGTATGCGGTCACTGTCGAGATCTTGGCCCTCGATGATCGTTATCCCGGACCATTGACCAGTGTCCTTAAAGGTGACGCGTCTGGTGTTCCAGACGACCAGGACATCCAATGGGGCATTGGACTAAAACAGTCCAACGGCGCATTTGCCGCTTTGGTCAACTGCCCGGCCGGGCTCCTGAACACAGACCAACTGGCCAAGATCACCGAACTGACCAGACAGGGCGCCGGACTAGCCAAACTTACCCATGCCCAGCGAGTGATCTTGCTGCTGAAACCGGACCAGGTCGATAAGGTGAGCCAGGAATTAGCCTCCGTCGGTCTCCGGATTGGGGTCCTCCATCGGGGTATCCGGAACATTCGAGGTTGTTGTGGGGCGCTTTGCCGGTTTTCCCAGAACACGGACGGGCTCGGCCTGGCCTTGGCCATAGATCAGGCCCTGTTTGGCCGCCAGGTTAAATGGGACATCAAAGTGGCGGTTTCGGATTGTCTGCGCAACTGTTCCGAATCATTCTGCGTGGACATCGGTTTGATCGGAACCAACGGATTATACGATGTCTTTGTCGGAGGCGTAGCCAGCTCCATCCACCTCCGCGCCCTAAAACTGACCGGCGGCATCGCGTCCGATCAGGTTATTCCCTTAATCAACAAAATTTTGGAATGGTATGATGCCAGGGGCGAAAAAGATGAACGATTACACAAGCTCTTGGAGCGGCTTGGCGAATCCGGTGTCGAGCCGTCGGCCGAGGAAGCTTTTAAATCGGCCGGCCGGGCGTTTGATCCCCTGA
>JADFXK010000254.1 GCA_015233625.1 Deltaproteobacteria bacterium
AACGGCCCAATGACCGCATCCAGGGTCTCGTTAACGCCCTTGACGATCTTGCCGAAGTCGCCTCCAAATTTGGCCGCATCACCCCGCGTGGCCAGTTTTCCGTCCACTGCGGCTTTGGCCAGCATCCCCGCTTCCGCCACCAACCCGTTCACGACGTCGATACACTGATTCAGGGTATTCTTGATGGTATTGAAGTCACCGTTATATTGGTCTGTAATTTTAGGGGGTATGGCTCCCTTGGATATCTCGTCCACATATTTGGCCGCCACGTTCAAGGGATTGATGACGGCATCCAACATCTCATTTATCCCGTCCAACATCTCTCTTTCAGCGCCCCTGGCCCGACTGACGTCCGCCCTGGATTCCAGGCGGCCGGCTTTGATCTTCCCCAGCAAGGCATTGATCTCTTTGATTGCCACTGAATGGACGGTTGCCTCATCTGCGCTATCTGTCTTGACTGATGAACTCTCCCCTTTGACCGACTGAATTGATGCCTTTGTCCTTCTCTTCCCGGCGGTTTTTTTTGCCGGTTCCGGGAGGGGAGCATCTAAGGCATTTTTGTCTGATTTGTCACTCATAGACAGGCTCCTCATTCGTAAGTTGTTTCACATGATCAGCATTTGAGCGCATTAACAAATGTTAGCTTTGTGCCGTGCTGCCAGACAAACCGTTTTCAAAGAATGAGATCAAATCATAGGCTGGAAAGAAATTATTTCCCTTCACTCGGTTAGGACAGATAGCATGTGGGTTCATCTTGAATTGGCGTGGTGGTCAGCTCTTCCATAGAGAAGACCCGGTCGATATCCAGGATGATGATGAACTCCGAATCCCGTTTACCCATCCCCTTAATGAATTCAGTCTTGAGACGCGTCCCGATTTTGGGCGGTGGGTCGATCTGGTCAGGTTCAAGATCAATAACTTCTTCGACCGAATCAGCCAGCACACCTAACGCCGTCGCCTCATCTTTAATGTTTACTTCTACTATGATAATGCAGGTGTTGACGGTCTTTTCGATCTTGGACATGCCGAACTTCAGACGCAAATCTATTACCGGCACCACTCCGCCTCTGAGATTGATCACTCCGCGCATGAACTCAGGAGTTCGGGGAACTTTCGTGATGATGGTGAAATCCAGCACCTCCCGGACCTGGGAGATGTCCAGGGCAAATTTTTCGTCGCCCAGGCGGAAGGTCAGGTACTGTGATGTCGTTGTAATTCCGGCCACACTCATGCGTTCGACTCCTATAGACCTTGGGGACAAATATTCACACAGCAACCTGAGACCTTAATACCTTTCAAACTCTTTATCCTGACTGTCACCGGCAGGAGTCATCTCCAGGGCGAATCCGGACAGTTTTTTGCTGGCCTCGTGATCTTCCTTTTTGCGCCTGTCAGCACCGGTCTTGGCCAGATCAGGAGCGGTGATAGCCTTCAGTTTCTTCCCCAGGCCCGATGTCAGGTGAGCGACATGATGCCCGTGGCCCTTATCCGCCAGCATACTTTTGGTCTCCGACGTCCCGGACTGGTCGGTCTTGAAGAAGGCAATCATGGCCTGGAGTTGTTCGGCTTGGCTGGTCAACTCTTCAGAAGTGGAGGCGACTTCTTCAGAGGCCGAGGCATTCTGCTGGATAACCTGGTCCAGTTGCTGTATGGCCTTGTTGATCTGCCCGGCTCCCGCGTCCATTTCATTACTGGCCGCGGCGATTTCTTGGACCAGTTCCGCCGTCTTCTGGATGTCGGGGACCAGCTTTTCCAGCATCTGGCCGGCTCGTTCCGCCACCTCCATGCTGGAGGAGGCCAGGCCGTTGATTTCCGCGGCTGCCGTCTGACTCCGCTCGGCCAGTTTTCGTACTTCCGAGGCGACTACGGCAAACCCCTTGCCGTGTTCTCCAGCTCGGGCCGCCTCAATAGCCGCGTTCAGGGCCAGGAGATTGGTTTGTCGGGCGATTTCTTCAACAATCAATATCTTGGCCGTAATCTGTTTCATAGCCGCCACGGTCTGAGACACGGCCTGGCCTCCGGCTAAGGCATCCTCCGCTGATTTCACCGCGATTTTTTGTGTCTGCTGGGCGTTGTCGGCGTTTTGCCTGATACTTGAAGACATCTGCTCCATCGAAGAGGACACTTGTTCGGCTGCCGCAGCCTGTTCCGATGCCCCCTGGGACATCTCTTCGGCGCTGGAGCTGAGTTCTTCGCTCCCGGTGGAAACGTTGTCGGAGGCCGATTTGACCTCGAAAACAGTGCCTCGAAGCCTTTCTACCATGTCGTTCATGGCCCTGGTCATGGCCGCGATTTCGTCTTCTTGTTGGATTTCCATCTTCCGGGTCAAATCACCGCCGGCCACAGACTCCACAAAATTTACAGCACTGGTCACCGACCGGCCGATATTCCGGGCAATCCAGAAAGCCAGGACGAGACCGATGAGCAGGGCCAGGGCCAAAATGGCGATCAGAATATTCCGGGCCACCAGGTAGTTGTGATCAGCCATGGCTTGGTCATCGGCCATTGACTTTTCACTTAGTTTGACCAGCTTATGCAGGGGGTCAAGAGTCTGGTGAACCAGTTCTCGGCCTTTGCCCACAGAAAGATTAAAGGCTTTGTAGTTGCTGTTTTCCCTGCTAATAGCCACCGTTTTAGTCATGACGTCATAAGAGTTATCAATAGCCATTTTAAGCTCGGCCAGGGTCGCCTTCCCTTGACCGCTGACGACTTTTTCCATCTCGGCCAGGTTCTTATGCTGTTCAGCCTTTAACGTTTCAATATCTTTTGCATATCTTTCTTTAAGTTCCGGGGAGCTCTCCAGCAGGAGATTCTTTTCAGCGATGCGGATCTTGTATAAGACTTCCTCTATTCGGGCTGTAATCAATATCTGGTTGAATAAATCTCGGGTTAACTTGGCCTCGCCAACACCTTCCGTAGCCAATTTGTAGAGGTCTTCGATCAACCGGCGGCACTTCTGCTGCGCCTCCCGTCCCTCCTTAATCGACATATTCTTGGACCTGATGTCGGTCAGTGACTTGGCCAGGGAATGGATTTCTTTATCAACCCCCGAATAGCTGTCCCAGGCCGCGGAAAACTTGTCCATCAGTTCCTTACCCGCGGCGTCCACCAGTTTGAGTAGCTTCTGCTTCTTCTCCTGGACCAGTTTCTTTGATTCTTCTCCGGCCGCGGCGTATTTGGCTACCTCCTCGTCGGTTTCGGACAAGATGGCATTTTTCTGATCTCGGACCGTTTCTAGGACATCCTGGACAATGCCCAAAGAGAGTTTACACCTTTCAGACGATGATTCCACGATATTATCCAACATCCCATTCACCTGGGCCAGATCCTTGAAACTTATAAACATGCTTCCGGCCATCATGATCAAAACGATAACAAAGCCACTGATTATCTTGGCCTTGATGGTCAGGTTCTTCATCTTGTCTCCTCCTCATATCAGCCTTTGAATGGGGTTAACCTCATCATTGAAGTTGAAGGCCGCCATAACCATCAGTCACTATATTCATTGATACGGATGATTTTTGACCGACAGGTAGCGATTCGAGTCTAAATCGGTGTCTATCCGTAATTGCGGGTCGTTTCATCAGTCGCCTGGTGGATAATTACTGGGGCATCGACTATCAGGGCCACGGTTCCGTCGGCTAATATAGTGGCTCCAGAGAATTCTCTAGAATCATTATATAATGTTCCGAGCGTTTTAATCACCGTTTGATGCCCCCCGATAACGTGATCCACCACAAATCCGACCCGGCTCCCGTCCACTTCGGCGATGACGATTTGTTCAATCGCAGGCGGGTCCCCGTCCATCCGAAAGAAATGACGCAGGGGGACATAGGGCACGATCTCTCCGCGCACGTTGGCGATGTGTTTGCCATGGGCTTCGGCCAGGTCTTCCCTGGTTAACTCCACGACTTCCTTGACCACCCACAGGGGCAAGACAAAATAGGCCTCAGATACCTCCACCAGCAGTCCGTCAATAATGGCCAGGGTTAAAGGCAGTTTCAGGGTAATGGTCGTCCCGCGATCTCGTTGGCTGGTCACTTCGATGGTCCCACGCAGGGTATCAACCGATCGCTTGACCACGTCCATGCCCACCCCACGGCCGGAAACACCGGTAATGGTGGCGGCTGTGGAAAATCCCGGAGCAAAAATCATGGAATAAACATCACTGTCAGTCAACTCCGCCTCAGGGGCCAACAAACATCTTTCTATGGCCTTAGCCCGGATGGCCTCCCGATCCAGGCCGGCCCCGTCATCAGAAATGCGGATCAAGACATTCGGTCCCGAGTGGGCGGCCGAGAGACGAATCTCCCCCTGTCCGGCTTTGCCCTTCTCCCGCCTTCTTTCCGGTGATTCGATACCGTGATCGATGCAATTCCGGATAATATGCACCAGGGGATCATTCAGTCGTTCAATTACCGTTTTATCCAGCTCGGTCTCCCCGCCATCCGTGGTCAAGAGGACATCCTTGCCCAGTTCGTTCGATAAATCCCGGACTAATCGTTTGAACTTGCTGAAAATGGTGCTGATGGGCAACATTCGGATGCTCATGGTGTTGTCCCGGAGATACGCGGTCAGGCGCTCCACTTCTTCGGCAATGCGCGACAGTCCGGCATCGCCTTGCATTACCGCTTTCTGGCACAAGCTGGCCTGGACAGTGACTAGTTCGCCGACCAGGTCGACCAGGCTGTCGAGCTTGTCCGCGTCCACCCGAATACTGGAGACTGTTTCCACTTCCTGGCGTTTTTGCCGCACCTGTTTGACATGGGCCTGCTCAGCCAGGGCCGAACTGACGGCATCGGGATCAACGGCCTTCTTCTCCACCAGCATTTCGCCCAATAACTTTTTGTCTTCGAGTACCGCCCGCAGGTCTTGGAGCCTCAGGTCTCCCCGCTCCAACAGTATCTCGCCTAGTTTCTTGTAACCCGCCTCCATGTCCAATCGGCCGTCTTCGTCGATGACGTCGATCTTTATTTCACACACATCTTCAACAAAAATAAAGACGTCCTTGATGGCATTGATCCCTTGACCGGTGGTCAGAATGATGTCCCAAGACAGGTAGAGGGCCTCGGGATCATATTCCGGCAATAGCGGTACCGCTCCGGTTCGGGCCACCACCTGGCACGGTCCAAGTTCCCGCATCTCTTCCAACAGGAGGATAGGGTTGGTCCCGGTGGTCAGCAAGTGGGGTTCGGGGCGAAAACGGATGCGGTAGGTGACGCTTACGGTCTGTTCTTCAGACAATTCTCCAGCCCGTGGCGAGGCAAACGGAACCTCGGACGGCGGCTTGGAGGTGGAAATCAACTTCCACCGCTGCCTGGACCTCGGGCGGTTGCTTGGAGGAGGGAACCATTTTCCTGAACGCCTCCGTAATCTCCCGGCCTTCAGCCTGATCCACCTCTTCCCCGTTAATCATTTTCCGAATATGATCTCGCGCCGCCAGGGCCAGATCAACCAGATGATTTGTCACGGTCAGCTTGCCATTTCGGACCAAGTCAAAAACCGTCTCCACCTCATGGGTGAAGGCAGCCACCTCATCGAATCCGAACATGGCCCCTGATCCCTTGATCGTGTGCATGGCTCGAAAGACGCGGCCGATCATCTCGTCGTCATCCGGGGTTTCTTCCAATAAAAGGAGCGAACTCTCCAACTCTGTAAGCAGTTCGGAGGCTTCTGTGCGGTAGGCCTCAGCGTGCTTTTCCATCTTCGTTTCTCCTGACACCTGGTTGAAGATCGGGCTAACCCAGCACTTTTTTAATCACGGCCAGGAGTTGCTCGGGCTTGAATGGCTTAACGATCCATCCCGTAGCCCCGGCCGCTTTTCCCTCTTGCTTCTTGGTATCCTGTGATTCCGTGCTCAGCATAATAATGGGAATAAATTTGTATTGTGGTTTCGCTCGAGTTTGCCTGATCAATTCTATGCCGTCCATATTTGGCATATTTAGGTCGGTAATCAACATGTGAACCGGCGAACAGTCCAGCTTGCTTAAAGCATCCCGGCCGTCTAAGGCTTCCACCACTTCGTATCCAGCCTGCTTCAGCGTGAAACTAACCATTTGCCTTATGCTTGTCGAGTCGTCCGCGGTCATGATGACTTTAGACATTCCCTGTCTCCTCTTTCAGATTAAAAACTCTGGCCCATGCGCCTGGGCATCAGGAGACTTATGGATACGGAAAACTGAACCGACGCCTTGTCGCTCGATTCCAAGCCGTTCATCCCAGGCGGCTTATAGATTGACTTTCCTTTTGACTGCCGGTATACTAACTGTCAATAATTGATTTAATTCTTCCCGGTTCTAGGTTCATCCATCCCGACTGATTTCAACCATCCCGAGACTGGCAATATGCCCCAATTACTGCAACATAAAGACAGAATTATG
>JADFXK010000255.1 GCA_015233625.1 Deltaproteobacteria bacterium
GGCCGGCGTATTGTCGCCGATGTTCTTTCGAGTAAATGGATGGCAGGTGGATTTGCGCAGGTAGCCTTCCTGGTAGCCGGCCCTGACTCCGTCATTAATCGCCTGAGAGAGATCGCCTCCGGTCAGATGGACTTCCTGCCCCAGATCGAGGAAGATGATAGACAACCCGGTATCCTGGCACATGGGAATGCCTTCTTCCCTGGCGATCCGGGCATTCTCGATCAATTGATCCAGGATATCCCGGCCTACGGGAGAGGTTTCTTTTTCCTTGTAGCGGACAAAGGCGTCCAGGGTGTCCTGACCCAATTCTCGATTGGCTGTAATGGACAATTCCTTGACCGCGTTACGAATGGCCGTAACAGATATTTCTTTCATGAGTTAAATCCGCACCTGATCTGTCGTAAAGGCTGGAAGGCCAAATTGTGGCATTTCTAATTGTCGGGGACACAGAGGGTGGAGACTATACAAATTCAGTATGGTTTTTGTTATATGCCCCTGATACTTGATTGTCAACAAATTTTGTATTTTTTTTGGCCGCCGCGCCTGTCCATCCCCGCCAATCATAATCGAAGATATCGTGACCTCATAATAGACCCCGGAGTTCAATCAGGAGATAAGTTAAACTCATTTTCTCTTGACTCTTTTGCCACAACAGGTAAAATAGTGGTTATGAAATGGGCGGTGCATGTTCATCAGGTGGAGGTGTTATATGTTGGAACCCACGAAAAAGCACCATATTGAAGACCCGGTTGGGCTCAAATTTATTGGCCCACCCGACAAAAAAAACGAAGCCATTAATCTTATGATGTCGCTCGGATTCCAATATGACAACGAACCTGATTCCATCTCCTGGCGGGAATGTTTCCCGGAAATTACCGACCAAAACCTGCCCGGAAAAGTGCTGGCCGGGATGCGCTACCGGGAGGAGCTAACTCAAGCCCAGTTATCAAGTATGACCGGACTTCCGAGGCGGCATATCTCCGAAATGGAAAACGGCAAAAGACCGATAGACAAGGAAACGGCCAGAAAGCTGGCCAAAGCCCTCCGAACCAGTTATAAAAACTTTATCACCGCATGAGTCTTATTCCTGTCGGTGATATTTAGATTGGTTACCTTAAATCAGGCAGTCGCATACCAAAAACCGGCCGCGAAGCCTGCTCACCCGCCGCTTGGAAATTCCTAAAAGACTCAGGTTAGTCGATGGACCATCTGATAACCTTGTCGGCAGGTTCGCGGCTGGAGCGGAAGCGGTTGGCCGGCGCCTCAGCAGCCTCGTACCCCAAGGCCACCGCCATGACTATCCGGTGGTCTTCAGGAATGGGCAAAAAGGCTCTGACCACCTCCGGATAACGGCATAATGCGGCCAAAATGCAACTGCTGACACCCCGTGACTGGGCCAAGAGACAAATCGTCTGCAGTACCGCACCGCAATCCATGACTGAATAATGCCCCAGATCTTGCTGTATGCCCACATACACGAACACCGGGGCGCCGAATCCCTGGAACATATTCACATAGTGGGCCTGCCGTTTATCTGCATCATCTCGCGAAACACCCATTATCCCAAAAAGATCTTTGGCCACGTCCATATACCGCCGAGTGTGTTCCTCGGGCCAGGTCTCCGGCATTTTCAAATCCGGACGCTTCGGCTCGTCACCCAGCAGCTTGGCCGCCAGTCCGGCTCGAATCTGATCGGCTGTTTTCCCGCCGGCCACATATATTTCCCACGGCTGGGTATTACCCCACGAGGGGGTCCATAACGCAGTCTCCAAGATATCCTTCAGGACCGATTCGGGAATCTGATCGGGCTTAAAACCACGAGTGCTTTTTCTCGTTCCGACCGCGTCAAAAACATCCATAATCCCCTCCCGTTATTCTTCCTCCAGAAAAAAACGCCAGGCGCAATACCATTCGGCCGGGTGCTCATCGGGTGGGCAACCCAGGCATTCGGTCTTGATCCTGGGATCAATGGACTCGGCAAAACTGGGATATTCGGCCATCCCACCTGATTTACATGGGTAATCATCCAGCCCCTTCCGTTTCCTGGCCGCCTGAACCCGGCAATCATTCATTTGAAACACGAAACTAGTGTCCGTCTCCTCTGATACCGACTGGCGGTTAATGGTGGCGTAAAGACGAAACCTTAAGGCCTCCTTCAATCCTTCCAGACCAGGCCGCTCCGGCAAGTCGAGAAATCGTTTGATCGACCAGGCTTCAAAAGGAGAGAAACGGGCCCAACAGGAATCATTGCACCGTTTCGCATCAAACATCCCTCTGGAAAATTCCACTGCCTGAAACCAAATCCCGTCGTTAGCCAGCCAGTTGGTGGCGGCGCCTTCCTTCAGGGCCAGCAGAGTCTCTTCCGGCAGATCAAGCAAAGGCTGGGGCAGGCCATCTTTCATTTCAAAGCCTAATATCTTAGCCATCCGGTTCATTTGGATTTGAAAGCTTCGGTCGTAAACGTCATTAAGAATGTCCATGGCCTTTTCCCGACCTAACTGGCGCCACAGCTCGGCCATCCACATGGCGTGATGGATCATGGTCCGATGAAAATAATCGATAATCAGCCGGGCAGTATCTTGTCGGCTCAAACCTTCGGGGAAGCTGATGTCTTGAGTCATCGTTTGTCGTCCTTTCTTAAATCTAAGCCTCGGGATCGGCCAAAGTTCAACACATGATAGCCAGCGCTTGTAGGTTTCTTCCATCTGCGTTCATCTGACCAATCTGTGCCTTCATCGCTGTCTTCTAATTAATAAAACTTGCTGAACGCAGTATGTCAAGCCCAGGTGGAAACGTTCAATACTACGGCCGATCGCCATTAGTCAAATAAGTAGCTAATTTTAAAAAATATTTCTCGGTCGCGGCCGGGCACGAGACTGCGGTAACCCCGGGTTTCATAAGAGGTGTTCAGGATATTATTCAGGTAAATTCCTGTCTTGAGATTCTTCATGCCCAAAGATTCGGAGGTTATGGCCAGGTCACCCTTGAGGTATGGGGCTAAGTCGTGATCATTGGATATGATATAGCTGGGGATATCTCGTCGGCCTACGTATAGCCACCTGAGTTCTCCAGTAAGGTGCGAAGTGAGGCGGGTCTTGACTCCGAAATTGGCCAGACCTCCCGGAACGAGGTTGACATTCTCCTCAACATAGAAATCCAATGGCGTCCCAGTACTCCACGGCGGATGAGCCTTTAGTCCGCCGTTATCCAGCAAAGAAATATTGGAAAACAACTCCACCTTTTTCCAGGGCCAATAATTTAGGGATAGTTCCGTCCCCTTGACTGAAACGTTCTCCCGCACCAGGCTTTCAGGTGATTCATAGAGCTGCTCAACGTCATAATAAAATGGGTTTATCCTTATGGCAAAAACGTCTGTCTTGGTATAACCCAACTCCAGGTCAAAGCTTTCCAACCTCTCAGGGGTAACATTAGTGTCATAGGTGTATACCGTCAAAGCCGGGGTCCGGAATGACCTCCCATAGAGCGCTTTAAAATGGAATCCGGCCCCAATTTGCCAGCTCAAGCCCAGCCTGGGATTGAACACGCCGTCAAATTTGCTGTGTTTATCGAAACGAACTCCTCCAGTCAATTCGACCTCTTTGACGGGTTGATATTTGTCCTGCATATAGATTGAAAAAAGATCGGAATCAAGGCCGGGATACAGACTCACACCCCGAAATACCGGAAAGTTGGGCAGGTTCAAATCAAATGTAGTGTCTGAGCCTCGATTGTGCTTATAAGTCAATCCAAGGGAAGCAATATGCCGATCAAGACTGGTTATGTCCAGCCGCGATTCCGCCCCGTACTGAGAATTATCCTGGTGCAGTTGATAGTAATCGGTTTGCTCCCGGTTCTCGAAATACTCCGCAAAACCGCGGATAGTCAATTGGGCAGCCCCTAAATCCTTGCTATATTTAGTTTGAAAGAAAGAAAATGGAGTCTCTCTGACCCCGCTGTAGACTATTGGAAAAAATATAATTCCTCGGTCGTTGAAGTGTTTCTCAACGGAAGAAAACCGGCCGGACATCTCCAGATTATCTCCCAATCGCATCTTCAGGTAAAATTCGCGAAAGGCGTCGTCGGAATTACCAGTGGCTGATTGGGGAAAGCCTGTGGTGGAATTATAGCTCCCAGAAATAAACAAGTCGACGTTCTTCTCTTTATATCCCGAGGTCACACTGGACAATCGGGTCGCTTGAGGCCCGGCCATGACACTCACCTCTGTGCCGTTCAGGTTGGCCCCATTTCTGGTGACCAGGTTGATCACCCCGGAAAAGGCATTGGCCCCCCAAAGGGCGGATCCAGGTCCACGAACAATCTCAATCTTTTCGATAGTGGCCAGAGACAGGTCATAGCCGCGGGGATAGTTCTTGGCAGACGTATCATTAGCCAGCGGTACGCCATCCATGATAACCAGGAATGAGTCTGGAATCCCTCTAAGATAGATCCGATTCTTTCTTTCGTCCTGTTCGACGAAAAAGCCGGGGACGCGTTCAAGGACCTCCGCCAAGGTTTTTAGCCCGGACTCCTCGATCTCTTTACGTCCGATAACGGTCACCGCCGCGGGAGCCTTTTCGGTCGGTTCCAGGAAACCTGAAGCAGCCGAGACCATATGAAGATGCTCCCCAATGAACATGACCTTGGTTTCGCTTATTAGATCATCGATGCCTTCAGTCCGGGAGCCCCCATGAGCCGTTCCCAGGCTGCCTCCGATCAGGGCCATTCCCAAGAGGATGATCATCGCATCCACAAAGGCCGTCCTAATTGGAGTATCTGATCTCCGGAGGAACATGAGTTTTCTATTCCTTATTTTAGGTTCTTTAGTTTGATCCGAAATTTGCCCCGGCTCAAACCCAACAGCTCGGCAGCCCGGGATTGATTGTACATGCTCATCCTTAAGGCCTGCTCGATCAATCGTCTCTCAATTGCCTCTATATCAAGCCCCTCAGGGGGAATGGTCATGGTTTCCTCGGTCATCGCGGGACGGTCGGGCTTAGGTCGGTTTTGGATAAATGACAGCACCTTTTCGTCTATCCGCCCGTCTGAAGATAAAATCGCCGCCCGCTCAATGGCGTTTTCCAATTCTCTCACATTACCCGGCCAGGTATGGTTGGTCAAGATGCGGCGCGATTCATCAGTCAAATATCCCTTAGGCCGAGCCTTGTCTTGGGTAAATTTCTTAACAAAATATTCAGCCAGCGGCACGATGTCCGCCGTTCGTTCCCTCAACGGGGGGATATTAATCGGGAACACATTTATCCTGTAGAATAGATCCTCTCGGAATTGCCCGGCCGCCACCATGTCTGTCAGATTCCTGTTTGTCGCGCAGACAACCCGAACATCAGCCCGCCGCACTTTAGACCCGCCAACCCGTTCAAATTCCTTTTCCTGGAGCACCCGCAAGACCTTAGCCTGGGCGCTGGCGTCTAAGTCGCCAATCTCATCTAGAAAAATAGTCCCGCCCTGAGCCAACTCAAACTTACCCGGCTTGGTCTTGTCGGCCCCGGTAAAGGCTCCCTTCTCATGGCCAAACAATTCACTTTCCACCAGGTTGGGGCTGATCGCCGCACAGTTTATGGCCAACAAAGGTCGATTGGCCCGGGGACTATTAAAATGGATAGCCTTGGCAATAAGTTCTTTGCCTACCCCGCTCTCACCCAGGATCAAGGCCGTGGTGTCCGGACTTCTGGAAACCAGGGCAGCTTGTTTAAGGATCTCCAACATATTCTCTGATCTAGCAATAATATTAGAAAAATCAGCCCCTTTGGCCAATTCGTCCTTCCATATCCGCCTCTCTTCCGCCAGCCTGGAAAAGGCCATGCCGCGCCGTACGGCCATTAACACCCTTTCCTCATCAAAGGGCTTGGTAATATAATCTAAGGCTCCAGCTTGCATCGCCGACACGGCTGAACTAACCGACCCGAAAGCAGTGATCATCACCACCGGCAAATCCGCGTCGTTGGCTTTGATCGCCTTGAGCAGTTCCATGCCATCCATCACCGGCATCTTGATATCGGTGACCACCAGGCCGATCTCACCCCGTTCCAGCCTTTGCAGCGCCTCATGGCCATGCTCGGCCGTATCCACTTCAAATCCATCCCCTTCCAGGATGATCTTAAGAATATGCCGCATCTTCTTTTCATCTTCGACCACTAGTATCTTGCTCATAGGGACACCGTTGTTTCCGGTTTAGGTATTGCTTGCTGGACGTCCTCCATCGCCTGACCATCTTCCTGATTGTTCGCCAAAGGTAACCTCAGAATAAATACGGCTCCATGGGGATAATTTTGGGCTACCTCAATCGTCCCTTGATGGTAATCAACCACTTTTTTTACCAGGGCCAATCCCAGACCTGCCCCCTTCTCTTTAGT
>JADFXK010000256.1 GCA_015233625.1 Deltaproteobacteria bacterium
CCAGGTTCCGAATAGCCGAAGTCCTTTCCCCGAAGGGGAAAAACAATCTAGCCCAGGGTCAGCGAAGCGCCACCCTGGGTCATGCGAAAAAAACCTGTAATCTTAATTCAACAGCATTGGGGCGTTGCCCTGGGCTAACCTGGTGCGCCCCGTCGGAGCTTATTTAGAACCGGCCATTTAAAAAATAATAACAGATGGTTGCCCTGTCTTAGGAGGCCGGTAACTCTTGCCACGCGATCTTAAAAAACTTCCATTTCCCAGGGCTGTCTTCTCTTAATGTATAAGTCGCCCGCCCGCCGCCGGGCAGTTCATACGTCAGGCCGTCTTCAGCCTCAGTCCAGCGCAATGACAAGTCTTCCACGGCCACCGCAGTCTTTCCTCCCGGCAGCACCCGGACGGTCATCCCTTTTCGGGTTATCTTGTAATTATAAGTCGTTTTAGTCAAAGCCCGGATCGGCTCCTGCAGTTCCGGCCACCTGAACCACATCTCTCCTATTCCGATATTGACCGAGTTTTTGTCTCGGGCCAGCAGACCGGCCACCGCAGCTAAATCTTTCGAAGCCACGCCCTGATGCAACCTGGCCACCAGGCCCTTGACCAGGGCGATGATCTTTTCCTTGCTCATCGGTTTGGAACCGGATTTAGGGCGTTGTTTAGCCCGTGCCGTGGGCGCCGCAGCTCCCTCGGCATGGGCGGTTTGATCCAGATACACTAAACCGGTTATGGCCACCAGGCCCAGAATAATAAGAATGGCTTGCAGCTTTTTCATGATATCCTTGCTCAGGCTGAATCGCAAAAATTACGAACTAGCTACCGGGTGTATCTAAAATTATGCCAGGGCGTGGCATAACCGATATGATTTCTTGCATCTACGGCCCAAACTTTACAACGTCCCGGCTGGGCTCCAACGAATTGAAACTGGAAACTTGTAACATTTGCTCCAACCTCGGTCTTAACTAGTTGGACCCAGGCCCCACCCCGGTATTCCACCAGGATTCTATAGGCGACTGCGCCCGGCACGGCCGTCCAATTCATGACCGTCTTGCGGGGAAAATGGTTAAAAACGGTACCATTAGTCGGTCTAATGATGGCTGGTGCGGGCAGTCGTGGCCCGGCCATTCCCTGGGCGACAAAAATCATAAGAAACATAACCGTCATTAGGGGTAAGAAAATCAGGACCATCGGCTGTTTCATTTTTAACATGATCAATCCTCCTTGCTGGTTTCTGGTTACGGGTTGCTCAATATTCACGCTGCGCATGTTGATGGCATGATTAAGACACGAATCCAAATCGATGCCGATGATTGGCGCGTCCTAAACTCAAAACCCAAGTAAAACCCATCAAAAATCCTTAAAATCCTTGGCCGCTAAAAGTCGCTGTCCGGGGCCGGTCTGTCTCTTCTTTGAGGCCGGGGCCGGGGCGGGCCTTCTTCTCTTTTCGGGGGGAGCGGGCCGGACTTGCTCTTCACGGACTTTAGCTCCACCGGTCATTACGGCCATCAGATCACCGACAAAGGTCTTCATCCGTGAGGCTTGCATACTCAGCTCGGCCGAGGCCGAGGCCGTCTCCTCCGATTCCGAGGCAATGCTTTGAATCACCTTATCCATGTTGACGACGGCGTGGCTGATCTGATCAATCCCATGGGCCTGCTCCTGGGACGCGGCCGAGATTTCCGCCACAAGTCCGCTGACCTTCTCGGAATCCTGACGAACCTTTAGAAAGGAGGCGCTGGTCAGGCTGGCCAGCTTAGACCCGACATCGACTTCTTTCATCGTGTTTTCAATGATGTCTGAAGTATTCCTGGCGGCCTCGGCGGCTCTTATGGCCAGATTACGGACTTCGTCGGCCACC
Organism: Deltaproteobacteria bacterium; assembly: GCA_015233625.1. Lineage (GTDB taxonomy): Bacteria > Desulfobacterota > JADFXK01 > JADFXK01 > JADFXK01 > JADFXK01. The sequence continues at coordinate 1,853 of JADFXK010000256.1, forward strand.
ACGGCAAAACCGGCTCCGGCTTCACCTGCTCGGGCTGCTTCCACCGCGGCGTTCAGAGCCAACAAATTGGTTTGAAAGGCCACCTCGTCGATCGTTTTGATTATCTTTTGGGTTTCACCACCGGCCTGGGAGATTTTATTCATGGAGGCGACCAGTTTGTCCATGGCCTCGTCCGCTTCTTTGAAGCTCTTGGCTGAATCGGTAATGATCATGTTCGCCTGTTTGGCGTTTTCCGCATTCTGTTTGGTCATGGACGTCATTTCTTCCATGGAGGATGATGTCTCTTCCAAAGAGGCGGCCTGGTTGCCGATCCCTTCAGCCAAAGATTGTCCGGCGGAATAGATCACCTCGGCCGAAGCCGAGACCTGGTCGGCGCTGTCGTTTAGGGCCGTGGTAACTAAATTTATCGGTTTGATGATGGACTGGGTGAGCAGAAACATTAACAGCAATCCGACGATGATCCCGCCTATGGCGATGCCCGCGTTAATCAGACCCACCCTTTGGGCCGGGGCGTAAAGTTCACTCGTCGGCGCCGCGGCCGCCACCAACCAACCCAATTGAGGAATGGTCCTAAAGCCGACCAACTTTTCTTCTCCCTTGAAATTGGTGGTTATCATACCCTTCCCCCTGGCCAGCATGTCTTTGCCCCAATCAAACTGATTGAGGTTGGTCTTAAGTATCATGTCTTTGTCGGGATGGGCGATGACGGCGCCGTCTTTCTGGCAGACAAAAACATATCCCGTCTGCCCGACCTTGATGGGGGAAACAAATTTATCGCTAAAATATCCCAGATTCACTATTCCGAGCATGACACCGATTATTTTGTCTTTATCTTTAATCGGTGAGGAAACCGCGAAGATCAAAGCCCCATCGGTTTTGCTGATCATAATATCCGAGACGTAGACATTGCCTTGGAGGGATTCCTTAAAATAGCGTCTATCCGAGACATTAATTTTATCCACAAGGTCAGGAGAGGAGCAAGCAATATAGATTCCGTCAAGGCTGATGATGGAGATCCTTTGGTAATGTTTCACAGCCCCGGCTACCTTAACCAGGGACTCACTGGCGGAGATACGGGCGGCTTTAGTCTCGGCTCCCTCTCGCAGAGCGGCCTTGTATTGGTCATTCTCGCTCAAGGCTTTAATATCATTTTTCCGGTCATCAACCCAAGAGCCAATAAGTTTTATTGTTGATTCAGTGAGTTGATTAATTTCTACGGTAATCGTGTCTATGACCAACCGGCGGGTATTGAGGTATGAAGCAATCGTGGCAAACACCATCACCAGAGCGATCAATCCTACGCTCGAAAGCAATATCTTGCTTCTAAGGCTCATTTTTATCATATTTCCCCCCAATACTGTGAGCGGTCATAGCCTACCCTTTTCAAGAAGGTACAGGACAACTACGCGTTAATATGCTCTAAGTCGGCAAGTAAGGTTTAGACCTGATAGCCGCGGGGGGTCACGAAAAAGCCGTCGATGATTTTCGAGGTATTATTCCCGATAATGATCACGCTGCGCATGTTGATGTCATGGTTAAGAAACGAATCCAGGTCGGTGATGATGATCTGCTCGTCGGCCGTGCCCACGGCATTGCCTAACCCGACCGGGGTCGACCCGGGACGGTGGTCTCGGAAAATGTCGGCGGCTTCTTCGAGCTGGGCGGAGCGTTTCTTGCTCTTGGGATTATAAATGGCGGTGACCAGGTCCGCGGCCGCCACGGCCTCCAACCTCGACCGGATGACCTCCCAGGGGACCAGCAGATCACTCAGGCTGATACAGGCGAAATCCAGCATCAAGGGGGCCCCGAAGCGCGCCGCCGCGGCTGCCGCCGAAGTCACGCCGGGGACGATCTCCACCGGAATGCGCGGGGTTTCTCCGGCCAGTAATTCCAGGGCCAGCCCGGCCATACCGTAAATACCGGCATCCCCGGAAGAAACCAGGGACACGGTTTTACCGGCCCGGGCCTGATCCACGGCCGCCCGGCATCTTTCGATTTCTTTGGTCATCCCGGAGGAAATCAATTCCTTGCCGGGGCAGAGATCGGCGATCAAATCCAGATACCGCTGATAGCCCACGATGACGTCACTGGCCAGGATGGCCGCTTCCGCCCGGATGGTCCGGTCCAATCGACCGCCGGGTCCGATGCCCACGACAAAAAGCCGGCCGGACTGCCGGGCGTTGTTATTCGATAGTGTATTTTCTGGTGTATTTTCTGGCATACTAATGATATTATCCTCCTACCGGTCATGATTCAATCCGCAGATTACACGGATTTGCGCAGATTAGGAAACAATGTCGTTGACTTAAGCAACGGACAATCGTGCTGACTTTTCTTAAAATAGTCAATTCCGCTTAAGCCCCAACGGGGCGCACTATGTTAGCCCAGCGGCAACGCCCTGGGAAAGGGTGATTGATATATAAAAATTCTATAATAATTACATAAATCCGCCGGCAATTCAGAACCTCAGCCGTGGTTGTGTATCCATTCCAAAAAAAATGTTTTTAGGGCTGGCTAACCACCTGATCATCCTGCAGACACGTAACCTGCCGTATTTCCCAGGGCGTTGCCCTGGGCTAACCTAGTGCGCCCCGTTGGGGCTTAAGCGGAATTAGCCATTTATTGAAATCAGATCCGATTCCCCTGCATCCTTATGTCAACGACATTGGCTTGCCGGTTATTTTAAATACGTCGCCGGTAACGAGCTTGGGATATCGGAAAAAAACAAATGACCAAATCGCCGAATCACCAAAGCCCCTATTGTCCACCCCGAACCGGCCACGCGTGGTTACTGAGAGTCTTGTCGTCTGCGCCGACGCCGCCGCCATACAAGTGCACACCCCAAGCGCGGCCCGTGCTATCTGCGTAGGTAGAACTCGACCAATAGCCGTCCGGACGGACGCCGGTGAACGGGTTACCAGGTCTGGAGAAATGACCATCATCGTCGTGGACTAGGCTCTTCAGTTCATCTATCGTGGGTAAGCGCCAATCACCGGCGTGAGAGCCATCTTACAGCTCGTATTGGCCGTCGGCCAGGTTTTGACACGCAGTGACAGCATCATCCCAGGTGCGCCGGCCAAAGCAGTTGGCGTTCTTCAGCCAGATCAGCCCGGTCTTTTGGTCGGTCACCGTCCCATTGCCGTTATCGGTAAACCGAGAATTCGCGTCGGACCGCGGGGTAGCCTGGTCTGAAACTGGGGCTGAAGTTTCAGGGTTCTCTTTTACTTGAGTAGAATCGGCCTTACCTTGGACGCGAATCTTCGGCGATGCGGGGTCCGGCTCTTTCGGCGAGTCCGCTGGAGTTGATGCCGGTTTGCGACCCGTGATTCCCCAGATCAACCGGTCAAGACCCTTATCGGATAAACTCGGGCGGAGGTCTACCCAGGTGAAGCTCCGCAGAAATACCGGCAGTTTTACCTCAGACGGAGCGCCAGGCAGCAGCACCGGGATTATCGGCACATCGCAATTAATAAACTCGCTCAGGAACGCCCGCATTTCCTTATTCGACCACGGTCCAATCCCATTGGGGCCGACCAGGACCGCGGCAGCCCGAAAATGGCGCTCCTCAATCGCTATTTCCAGGGCTTCCTGCCACGGACGGCCCGGTATAAGTTCCCATTCGTCTAGCCAGACATTCAGCCCGCGTTTTTGCAGAGACTCAGCCAGGGTGCGGACCACCGGTTTGTCCTGGCTGTTGTAGCATAGGAAAACATCAAATATATCAGGCTGATCATCCATAGTAACAAGTCTCTCGGATTATGACCGGCAGCAGCCCGCTTATGCGAAGCCCGCGGCAACGGTCACTCGACGGAGGCGTCAAGCTTCAAAGGAGCCAACCGGTAGCCCATGGCGTGAATAATGGAATTGATGCTGGCAAACTCCGGGTTACCGTCTTCGGACAGCGCTTTCTGGACGCCTTTTCGGCTCATCCCTGCGGCGGCTGCAATTTTGGTTATGCCCTTGACTCGACCCAAGACCCGCAAAGAAGACAACAGAGCCCCGGTGTCGCCATCTTTGGCGTATTCTTCAAAGATGATGGTCAGGTAATCGTCAATTTCTTCCGGGTGATCGTGGAAGTAGGATTCTTCAACGTCAGTGAAGGTTCGATAATTTCTCATGATCTAAATACTCCTGCCAATGAGCTTTTGCCTGTTTGATATCTTGGACCTGGCTTCCTTTGTCACCGCCGCAGAGCAAAACAATCGTGTTATTTCTGTCCTCGCCGAAGTAAACACGATAGCCGGTGCCGAAAAACATTCGTAACTCGGATACGCCCTCGCCGACCGGGACACAATCGCCATAGTTACCCTGTTCAAGCCGGGCAAGGCGGGCTAAAACACGTTTACGCCCTATGACGTCACGGAGTTTGTTGAGCCAATCGACAAACGGCTCCTTCCCATTTTCGTCTGCATAAA
>JADFXK010000257.1 GCA_015233625.1 Deltaproteobacteria bacterium
CCGGCAATGAACCTTCAAGGCTGAGAACCAGGTTCCGAATAGCCGAAGTCCTTTCCCCGAAGGGGAAAAACAATCTAGCCCAGGGTCAGCGAAGCGCCACCCTGGGTCATGCGAAAAAAAACTGTAATCTTAATTCAACAACATTGGGGTAGCGCCCTGGGCCGGGGTGGCCTATATAAAAATTACATAATAGTTACATAAAACCGCTGGCAATTCATAACCTCAGCCTTTGGTTGTGTATCCTTTCCAAAGGAAATAGCTCTATGGGTTAGCCGGCCCCCTGCCCATCCTGCTGACACGTAACCTGCCGTATTTCCCAGGGCGTTGCCCTGGGCTAACCTAGAGCGCCCCTTCGGGGCTTTAGAGGAGCTATCGTCAACAGAAAGCTTTTCGTGCCTTAAGTCAATGACATTGCCCCACAACTGCTAGACGTTCTAAGAAAAGGAGGGAACAGCTCGTTATTGACGAAGTCCTAAAAAATATCTATTCTACTGTGGACGGCCACAATTGTCCCTTGAAAAATGAGGAATCATCAGCGCGACCGGGGGATTCATTTGCAAATAGAAACCGCTACGGGAAAAAAGGAACAGCTCATTATTGACGAAGTCATAAGAAGTATTTATAAAGAGACGGGCTGGGCTGAATATCAGACCGTAACTCAATGTAATTCTTCTCATGACGGTTTGTCGACCATCCCCGACGATATGAGCCGACAAATGCAATCCATGAATATTGATCTGATTCTAACAAATATTCATAATCATATCCGGAAGAATCAAGATTCTTTCCTCCCCCGGCATCAAGATGCCCCATGGTTGCCGAAAGATAACCACTCAACCCAGCCAGAAGGTGATCGAAGCAATATGTATTTCCGCCACGGATTCAGTCAGTCGGTCTTTAATGGCCGAAAACCGGTGTTTAAAGTTAAGCCTGAATATCATGTTCATGAGTTGACTAGATTTCATGACAGAGATTTTATTGTCAACGCCTATAAAGGAATCCTAAACAGAGAACCCGACGAAGTTGGTCTAGGCTTTTATTTAAATGAGTTAAGACGAGCGGCCAAGAGCAAAATCAGGATTCTGGGTAGTCTCCGATTCTCTTCCGAAGGGCGGGCCCGAAAAGTTAAGATCAAAGGACTGGTTGCCCGTCTGGGGGCCGACTTTTTTTTGTACTTACCCCTATTAGGGTATGTGGCCCGGATGATTGTCGCCATTATCGCCTTACCCCGGTCCCACAGGCGGTTGTCCGATCTCCAGGCATTACTGGAGCTTAATGTCATTTCTTCGAGGGAGCTTTCCGAGGCGGACCGGGAATGGGTGAAAGCGGAAACACATCGAATTACGGCGGCCCTGGATGAACTAACCGTCTCCCGCGCCGAAAAATCTGTAGTATCCTCTATTTACAATAAGTTATTAACGATAGACACCGAAAAGGCCGGCAAGGATTGGGTGGAAGATTTGCATACCCAGACCAGTGATGCCATTACCCGCCTGGTTGAAGGCAAAATGGATAAACAACTCACGACGCTCCTGGAAAATCGGCTGATCCAATTGATCGGACAAAAAGCGGACAAAGACTGGGTGGAAGAATTAAATACTCAGACCGGTGAAGCTATTGACGGCCTGACCGCAGGCAAGGTGGACAAAAGATCCGTGACCGCCGTGACGGAACGACTGATCCAGTTAATTGGCCAAAAGGCGGATCTAAGCCTCCTGGAAGACCTGAACTCCCAGACCACCCAGGCTCTGGCCGACCTTAAAGCGTACAAGCTGGATAGGGCCATGGCCGACGCCTTGGAAGAACGACTGATCTATCTAATCGGCCTAAAGGCGGATCTAACCCTCCCGGAAAATCTAAACATCCAGCAGACTCTGGCCCACCCTAAAGCGCCCAAGCTGGATAAGGCCATGGCCGGTGTCTTGGAAGAACGACTGATCCAGTTAATCGGGCACAAGACGGATCCAAATTTTGTGAATGAATTGGGCGCCCGGACCGATGAGGCTTCGGCTGAACATGAAACGCTCACGCCTGATATGCTTTCGGCCGCAATCCTGGAAGACCGGCTGGTCCGGTTAATCGGCCAAAAGGCGGATAAAGATTGGACGGAAGAGGTCACGGCCAGACTAAATGAGACTGTCGTCAATCTTCGAGAAACTAAAGCGGACCAGGACGTTATTGAAGGCCTGGAAATGCAGTTGCGGGAGTTCGATTACAAAAAAGTGGAAAAAAACCGAATTGATGAACTGGCCCGCCTGACCGAGGGGAAGACAGATCGACAGGCCGTGGTTCAGATCACCGAAGAACGCCTTAAAATCTTCGCGGAAAAACACCTGGCTAACCGACCGGACGCTGAAGTTGCAAAAGAGATCAAAAGAATTGCGTTGCAACTCAAAGCCCATAAAAATAAAATCCTAGACCAGGATCAAAGGTTGCGGCGGTTACTTGAAGAGGCCAGAAAGTGCTTGCCCGGCCCCATGGGGCCACAGGAGTTACAGAATCTACTTAAAGAAGAAGATCATATTCTCGATGCGCTTTATGTTGATTTTGAGGATAAATTTAGGGGATTAAGAGACGATATCAAAAACCGCCAACGATTTTATCTGCCGTATGTCTTGGATATAAACGCCGGAACATTGGATCTGCCCATTCTCGATATCGGGTGCGGTCGGGGGGAATGGTTGGAGTTATGTCAGGAAGAAGATATGCTGGCTAAGGGTGTCGATATAAATAGAATCATGATCAAGACTTGTCAAGAGTTGGGATTAGATGTAGAATGTATTGATGCCCTGGAATATTTACGGCAACAAGAGGCGGCCAGTTTCGGCGTGATTACCGGTTTTCATATTGTCGAACACTTGCCTTCCCATGATCTGGTTACGCTGCTGGATGAGTCGTTTCGAGTCCTGAAACCGGGGGGGATGATCATCTTTGAAACTCCGAATCCGGAAAATGTGTTGGTTGGTTCTTGCACCTTTTATTCCGATATCAGCCACAATAAACCCATCCCACCGGAAACGTTAAAATTTTTAGTGGAATCCAGGGGATTTGTCGATTCCCTAATATTTCGGTTGTCCCCTTTGAATCTTATCCCCGAGGACCTGAGCGCTCCTCTCAAAGATATTGTCGACCGGTTTAATATGGAGCAAGACTATTCCGTGATGGCGAGGAAAGTTTGATGAATGTGGTTATTCTCCATCAATCTATAGCGGCCGACGATCTGATTGGACACGATATCCGCGGCATGTATCAGATACTTAACCGCCGGCATCAATGTTATGTGTATGGAGATGACGTTCTTCAAAGCGACCCGGACAGGCTCGATAAATCGTCGATGTTGGAACTCCTGGCCCATCCGGAAAATATTGTCATTTATCATCACAGCCGGTATTGGCCCGAGGGTGAAAGTTTTTTAGATCAGGCTAAGGCCAGGATTGTTATTAAATATCATGGCATCACGCCGGAGTGGTTTTTTTTGGGGCTGTGCGAAGACGATTATCGCCAATGTTGCCTGGGCCGCGAGCAAACCGGCCGGCTGGCCCATAAAGACATCTCTCTCTGGATGAGCGATTCTAATTATTACCACCAAGAGATGGAGCATCATTTCGCCGGCTATCGGGTGGTGGTGCCTCCGTTTCACCCGATTGATCAATGGCGGCAAACTCGTCCGGATGAAGAGACACTAAAAGGTCTGCTTGAAAATAAGCAAATTAATCTATTGTCCGTCGGCCGGGTGACCCCCGATAAAGGCCATGACTTTTTGGTCCGAATCGTTAAAGATTATTGTGCTCGTTACGGTGCCGAAATCATGTTGAATATTATCGGTAAAAAGGACGACGCACTGTCCCCGTACCATGATCACCTGGATCACCTGATCGATGAATTTGATCTGTCCGATCAAATCAGGTTTATTGGCGAAGTCGACGAGCAAATGTTGCTGACGTTTTATCTCGGCTGCGATTGTTTCATCTCGGGTAGCCGGTATGAAGGCTTCGGAATGCGGTTAATTGAGGCCCAAAACCTGTATCTCCCGGTCATCGCCCGAAGGTTATCGGCCGTAGAAGAAACGTTGGGCCCCGGACAAATCGTTTTAGAAGATGAGCCGGCCGACTATGCTAAAGCTATCAGACGGTTGGCCGACGATAAGGAGTACCGGACGGCCTTAACCCAGACCGGATGTCGGAATTATCAGGAGCGGTTTGCCACCGCCCCAATTGAGCGTCTCTTTGTCGAGGCCTTGACCGTGCTTACGGGAATCGAACTATGAAGATAGCCATCGCCACCGTCCAGGTGCCGTTTTTTACCGGCGGCGCTGAAATTCATGCCGATCTATTGAAGACTCAATTAAGACAACGAGGTTACCAGGCGGAGGTGGTCTCCTTACCCTATAAATGGTACCCCAGCGAAGTGTTGTTAAACTCCATGATCATGGGCCGGATGATGGATCTGACGGAAGTTAACGGAGAAAAAATAGATATAGTCATTGCCCTGAAGTTTCCGGCCTATTTCTTGAAGCATCCCCATAAGGTCGTCTGGTTGCTCCATCAACATCGCCAGGCCTATGATTTATGGGGAACAAAGTTTGGAGATCTCGATAAACATCCGAACGGGGAATTCATTCGGCGCACAATCATCGAACACGATAACCAGTACTTGCCCGAAGCCAGACGGATTTTCACCAACTCCCGGAATACGGCCGGGCGGTTAAAGAAATATAATAACATCGAGGCCGTACCGCTGTATCATCCGCCTATTAATTATGACAAACTTCATTGCCGGGAATCAGAAGATTTTGTTTTTTACCCCAGCCGGATAGACCGGATGAAACGGCAACGGGTGCTGGTCGAGGCGGCCAGGTATATAAAGTCCGGGATCAAAATCTACTTAGCCGGGGGCTGCGCCGAAACGGAGCGGGCTTACATAAACGACCTCATTTCCCGGCACCACCTGGAAGATCGCGTCAAGCTCTTGGGATTCATCTCCGAGGAAGAAAAAATTGATTATTACTCCAGGTGCTTAGCCGTGTATTTCGGGGCCTACGATGAAGATTACGGCTACATTACCCTGGAGTCCTTTTTCTCCAAGAAACCGGTGATCGTTCATCTTGATGCCGGCGGCCCGCTGGAATTTGTGGAACATCTGAAAAGCGGGTTTGTCCTACCCGATGATCCGGAGCAGGTGGCCGCCCATATTGATCTTTTGGCCGGCAATAGAGATCTGGCCAAAGCCATGGGCGACGAAGGGCATCAATCATTAATCGACAAGAATATCAACTGGGATCATGTCATTTCCAGTTTAATTCTCTGATACCGCGTGTCCTACCATTTTGGCATTCTAAATGAGTGACCTTAATTTTGTCATTCCGTCTGAATGGCTTCCACCTCGTCACTTCCAACGAATGAGAGGAATCCTAAGATTTCTCGCGGCGTTGGAAATGATATGGAAGGCGAAACATGAACACCCCATCTTCAAAAAAATATGTATTTCTACATATCCCCAAGACCGCCGGTTATTCCTTATTCAGCCTCTACACCCAAGTCTTAGGGCCGGACAACGTCAGAAACATCGTGGATAATAGTATCGGCGTTCACAATGTAACCCTATTAGACGATTTTCCACTGATAGGCGGGCATTTCACCTACAGCCTTATAAATGATTTTTTTAGCGATCGATACAAAATCACTTTTCTCAGGCATCCGGTTGATCGGTTCATCTCGCAATATGCTTATGCCAAACACAACGTCTCGTCGCTGCCGATTTTCAGAATCATGCTGGCCAAAGAAAAGGATTTGGAAGATTATGTAAACTATTGCCGATCCCGGCCCAATATGTACGATCTTTTAAATACTCAGACCTGGTATCTGTCCGGCAACCTGGATCCGGCCCTCGATAAAACTCAACGGCTTGAATTAGCTAAAAAAAACCTGGCCTCTTTTGATTTTATCGGGATTCAAGAATTCTTTTCCGATTCCATCAACCTCCTGTGCTATGATTGCAACTGGCCGCCGATATACGATATTCCCCTTGAAAATAAAGCGGTTAAACGCAAGGCCGTGACCGAAGTAGATCCCCGATTTTTGGACCAAATTAGGGAAATGAATCTTCTTGATCTAGAATTATATGAATACGGCCTGGCCCTTTTCCGCCAAAAGAAAAAGCAACTCTTACTCGAATGCGTTCGAAGAAATTACCACTCCGTCGTCTCCTCCGACTCGCCTGGTGAATTCAGTTGGCCCAGGGGT
>JADFXK010000258.1 GCA_015233625.1 Deltaproteobacteria bacterium
GGTAACAGTATCGCTACGGCAGATGCTTGAGAATAGGCCAAGGCGCAGAGGTTTTACGAGTGTTCTACATCCCGTTAGGGAATTCTTGCGTCTTCTTCTTTCCGCGCTCTACACGGCTTGATTATGGGTGGCTGAATAAAATATAGTATTTTATTGTTTATCACATTACGACCGAAATATACATGCAAATCATTCTTCTCGGCCCGAAATGATCCGCGTGTTCCCAAAAGAAACGCCTCACCCATTTTTACCCAGCCATAAAAAAACGATTGCTGCAGAAAATGCCTTATGATATAGTGAAAAATCTGAGTTGAAGTAAGAAATGTTTGTTGACCACCCAGGTCTTGTCAAATCACCTGCCTAGTCACGTGTATACTATTAGATTGGAACAACCATGGCCCTGATCAACCTTAAGAGCAAAGAAATTTACTGCAAAATAGTTTACTACGGTCCTGGGAGATCAGGTAAAACCAGCAATTTAATCTACATCTACAATTGTCTGCCTGAGCATCTCAGGAGCAACATGGTCAAGATTAACACGCGGGGAGACCGGACTCTGTATTTTGACTTCTTGCCGCTCCAACTGGGCACTTTTCAAGGCCTGGCGATCAAAATCCAGCTTTACACCGTCCCCGGCCAGGTAAGATATAACGCCAGCCGGAAATTGGTCCTGCAGGGAGTGGATGGCGTGGTTTTCGTGGCCGATTCGCTCAAGGTCAGACGCGGCCACAATGTCGAGAGCCTCAAGAACCTGAGAGAGAATCTCTGGGAAAAGCAAATCGACCTGGCCCAAATTCCCCTGGTCATGCAATACAACAAGCGGGACCTGGAGGAAGATGACGTCCCCCTGCTGCCCATCCAGGTGATGGACGTGGACCTGAATGCCGACCTGAAGGCTCCCGCCTATGAATGTAGCGCCCTAAACGGCAACGGGGTGTTTGAGACACTGCGCCAGATATGCAAGATGACGGTAAAAGATGTCTCATTAAAACTGATGAAGAAAATGCAAAAGACTCTTGACACCTAACAGCGGGGGCTGCTTATCGCCGCGGACGTCCGGAGCCGGTGTCTCTAATTCAAACGGCTATAACCCGCGATCTTCAAGCCGGTGACGTTTCTTGTCGTTTTCAACGAGTACTCCTCCCACAGGTTTTGAGAGTACCGGCTACGGCCGTTTTGATTACATGACCGGCGACATGAAATCCGAGGCCGTTGTCTCCGGCTTCCGGTACCCTGAGTCAGCCGGCAGGACGTCGAAGGTATCCGACTCCTCAGCTCAAGCCTCCGGCAATTCACGAAATCAAGTGTGTTTTTGATGGATCGGCCCCGGTCCTTTTATTAGTCTATTCTTCTTATCTTCCAAAAAAACGTAAGCTTCCCGTATGTTCTGGTCGTTGGGTGCAAGTTCATATGCCAGTTGGATCACGTTCCACGCTTCGGCATACTTCCCAAACTCCTTTAATAACGCCGCCTTATTGAAAAGCAGGTTTGGGTCATCCGGCGCTTTCTCCAGGTTCCGATCACAAAAATTGAGCGCCTTTTTGGTCTCTCCTATTTCGTGATAAATCATGGTCATTTGATTAAGATAATGCGTATCTTTGGCATGCACTTTAGCCCCATCCTCCAGGAGTAACTTGGCCTTGGTGATCAAGCTGAAACTTTCCCTTTTCCTTTTTTGTTCCTGATCAATCAAGGTATCTTCAGCCTCTTCTTCTTCCTCCTTTTCAAACTTGATTAACGCCCGCGCCAGCGCAATGAGATCGTCAGGAATTTGATCATCGCGCACAATTGGCAGGGTGCCGAGCAAGACCTTTTTGGCCTTTTCTCTGTCTCCCCGTTCATTCCAGGAACGGAATAAATTTAAACGGCCCTTTACATTGTGCGGATTGACTTCAACGGATCTTTCCAGATACTTAAAATATGCCCTCTCATATTCAAAATTCTTGTCTCGGTTTGTTTCATATATGCGCACTAAGGCCATCAGGGCCTTGTAGTAATTTGGAAAAAGTTGAACCGCTCGCTCATAACTCTTGATGGCATTGTCAAAATCGCATTTGCCGCGCAGGCATTCTCCCACATAATACCACCACGGGGCTAACCTCGAACCAATGCCGTGGATTTTGTAAAGCATACATAGGGCCGCACTGTACTGGCCTGCTTGAATCAAGTAATGCGCTGCCATTAAGTCCGAATTGACAGGATTGTCTCTTTGCTCTAAGACTGAATTGATCATTTCTCTTATCTTTTTCGCGGAAAAGGGTTTCCGGAGAAAGCCGTCCGCGCCGCTGGCTATAATTCGCCGAATTATATCCTCTCTAGTTTCTGCGCTCACCGCAATAAACGGAACCCATTGTAATTCCGGATCAGTCTTAAATCTCTCCAATAATTGGGCGCCGGTAAGTCCGGGCATGTTATGATCACATAAAACAATTGCCAGATCATTAGCTTGGGCCAGGTCGAGTGCTATCTTCCCGTCGTTGGCTTGAAGAATTTCCACAAAACCTATGCTTTTTAAGGCATCTACCGAAAACTTACGGGCTGTCAATGAATCATCCACGACCAAAGCCGTCATTTCAGAAAATTTGCTCATCTCTCAAATCTCGTTTAATGAAATATTGTGATTCGATACTTGACGCCTACGTATGTCATTGTTCAAAGCCGGCTACGGCCGAGTCTTGGGCCCGTCTAGGTTTGTTAGTGTATTTCTGTTCTCTGGGATTGGGGCGGAAACCTTTGGAATATTCCTCAACGGCAGAGATTTGAACCACCTCTTTTTGAATTTGGTCAACATAAAAGCTGACATATCCCGACAACTCCGGCTGGTCAATGGCCTGGTCGGCGCGCCTAAGACCTTCCTCAAGAGCTTTCAAGGCCCGACGATAGTCACCCATTTCCTTGAACATCCGGCCCATACCCAGGAAGGCCTCCAGGCAACCGGGGTCAAGCTTAAGCGCGGCCATGAAATGACTCATTGACCTTTGGAAATCTTGTTTGTCGGTGCAAAACTTCCCCAGCAGGATTCTGGTCGCTATATTGTCGTTTGATTCAACAACCTTCTCGTATTTTAAAATCACTCCGTCGAGCTGGTCGTTTTTCCGATAGACATTGGTCGGCGCTGCGGCAGTTGTGCCCGATTTACCAATGGCTTTCAGGAATAAAGTGGCCTCCTCAAATTTCGGATTGATATTCAAGGCCGCCCGAACATTGGTCTCAGCCTGTTTCACGTCTCCCATTTCATAGTATGCCCTGGCAATGTTATAGTAAATATTTTCGTCTCCCGGCATTAATTCCAAAGCCTTTTTGTATTGCCGGACAGCCTCTTCATAGCGTCCGACTTTTCTCAGCGCAATCCCGACCAGGTTGTAGACATGAAGCTTAACCGGATCAATGGCCACAGCTTTGGTGAAATAGGGAATAGCCTCTTCATGAAAGCCTTTCTCGGTTTAAGCATTACCAATCTCTATCTGCATGCCCAGGCTTGTCGGTTCGGCCTCGGAGGCCTTGGCAAAACTCGTCAAGGCAAGTTTGAGATGATCCAGTTCCAATTGTATCCGGCCAATATAGAAATTGGTATATCCCTGTAATTGTGGATACTTGCTGATAGTCTCGGCTCTCTTAAGACCCTCCTCAAGGACCTTTACGGCCTTAGGAATGTCACCCAGTTCCTTGAACATCCGGCCCATGTTTAGCATGGCCTCCAGACAATTGGGGTTCTGTTTCAGCGCGCCCATAAAATTGCTCATCGCCTTTTTATGTTCCTTCTTGGCAAGGTAGTGCGTCCCCAGCATTATCCGAGACGGGATGTTGTCTTTAAATTGGATGGCCTTTTCGTATTCCAGAATAGCCACGTCGATCTGGCCGGCTTTACTGTGGGCATCTGCCGCGTCCATGGCCACATACATGTTTTCCTTATCCCGATCGATGGTCTTGGATAAGACGCTAATTGCCATTCGGCAAGTGTCAGCGGGGTTCAAGGGTTTGACTAGGATTCCGTCTGCTCCGGCTTCCTGCGACATTTTTTGGTCGTTGCCTTCGTTGCTCCTGGTGTCGGCTTTTTCAATAACCATGATAAATGGAACGTCACTAATATCAGGATCGTTCTTGAGAATTTTCAGAAAGACCAAACCTGGCATCTTGGGCATCCGGAAGTCTGAGAAGACCAAATGGACTGGACGCCGTCGCATGATAGTCAGGGCCTGGAACCCCCCATCAGCCTCGTACACCTTCTGGAACGGCAAATCCGAAATGGCCCGTTTAATCTGATCCCGACCATACCGGGAGTCATCTACGACCAAAACACTCAGTTCCTTTATGACATGCATATAAGTACTCTTTCCCTGTAACCGATAACAGCATGTTCATTGTTGATTTCCCAATATCCAGGAGGTCTCAGGATGTTGCCTTCCGGCATTGCCGATCATGGCCTGAGGAGCAATGCCGCAGGAGGCTGGAATTGGGAGATGCGCTTTAATTAAAACAATAGGATGATGTTGGTCTTGCTCTGCGCGACCAGGGCCGTGGAAACTGCTTGTTCAGACCAATGGTCGATCAACCGCCTTCCGGGTAATTCCCGGTCTGGAACCATCACGGCCTATTCTTCTTTGCCCACATTAGATGCCGTGTCCATCAAAGCCAAATGGAAGAATCATACTCAAGAATTGCCCTTAGCCCATTTGTCCGGTGGAAAATAACTTCATCGATGTCCTTTCTTACCTCGCCCGAACCAATCCGGTCGGTGCGGCATTCTTACCGGTCCCATTTTCGGAGTACCTTCGTCAGGAACCGGACCCAAAATTATTGTTGCATGAGAGGCGCCCGGGACAAATCCAAGTTGTCTGGGAAACCATCGCCAATGGGATAACGCCTCCAGGGCAAAAATTAGTAAACCATAAATTACAAACCGTTAAAACCAGTCCCAATACGTCTGGAGGTTTGATGTTCCTCTAACGGTCGTAGGTGGAATGATTATGCGAATGGTATGCCGGCCTCTCACCTCATTAATTTAGATATAAAATAAGGTAGTTATACGGCTTGCGACATCTTGTTTGCTGCCAACCGCCAACTTAGTTGGCGACAACTCCAATTTCCCTTGTATCGTCCATGCCATCCGCTGGCTCTGCCAAGAACGCCATTAGGCCTGGTGCCGCGGATTATTGGTCCGATAGATTCATCTGGAAAATCGCTTTGGCGGATTTGCTTCTGGGGCAATTCAACGAGCCGGTCACGGAACAACCGGGTAATCACGGCTTAGTTGAGATTCCCGGTCGCGGGCCTGCCATCCAAATTCGGTCGCGCGACAATGGTAATACATCCCAACATACGGTAATAGTTACTTAAACTTGATGGTCGAGGGCGACCCGGCCAGGACAAAGGTCTCCCCATCCGCCAGTAAAGGTTACCCGTCGCTGGACGCAATTGCAGACAATAGGGGACCAGTATGGCTCAAGGATTCTTAATAGAAGGACCCTGCCACGGGATTGTCATCGGCTTCCCATCAGTCGCCTGCCGCCTGAATTTTTGGTTAATTTGGTTGATGCCCGATTGACCGACTCTCGCTCCTGGGCGTAAACGAATGTCCACGTCAGCAGCAACATAAAGCAGAGGAATTGACCAGGAAGATCACGGAGCGGTTTGGCTGCTAGAGGCCCCCCCACACAAGTGTGGGACCGATCAGCTCGGGGCTGAAAATACAACAAAAAAACCCGCTTCCAAAATGGAAAGCGGGCGCCGTATTTACGTCACTTGGCAGCCCCGCTACCGTATTCTCTAGAGGGGAGAACTTAGGTCGGAAGTTTTGCGTCCCACCCTTTCGGATGGTTTGCCCTTCAGCGAATTATTAATCCTACTATGGAGATCACTCGAGCGGCTGCGGCCGGCTCGTCCATTCCGGAGGGTCCCCTTCTTCTTTAATATTGATGAAGAGGCGGCCCACCTTGGCCCCGGCTCAGACCAAATTTTTTTTCTCGTCGGTGCCGGTTGGAGGGCCGGGCGGGGTGTTAACGGTCTGTTGGAGGCGTTTGCCTTCTGCCGAGATTGACACGGAATCACGCTGGCCCTGGGGCGCCGAACTCTTCCCTTTGGCCTCATTAAACCGCATGACCCGAAGTTGTCTGTTATATACCTTCAAAATGTTTTGAAGTTGTGGGATTTCTATGGCCATCGCCCGACTCCCTTCTGTTTGGGCCGACGAAATGG